>DASZOW010000485.1:0-22951 GCA_035550615.1 Puia sp. | reverse complement strand
TTTCTCGACTTTCCCTCTTCCAGCCATTGGATGGTCGTGGCGATCCGCTTATCCCGGGTGGCTTCGGTCTTCGCCTCCGTGATCCACTCGAGATACTCTCTGCGGTGGCTAGCCGAAAGGCCCCGGAATGTCTCTTTGGCCTTCTTGCTTTTTTTCAGCGCTGACGTCAGCGCCGCGGGTTCCGGCAGGGCGGCCTTTGGCGCTTTTTCTTTTACCGGCTTCTTCACTCCCTGTTCGTTCAATTTGGCGCCCTCCTTAAGAAGAGCGATCAGTATTTTATCGCCGGGCAGGTCCTTTAGGGAAGTGATGCGGTCCAGGTGTCCCATGGCATTTTTATCCTTGACATGCAGGACGCCCGCGGGATCCTTGAGCAGCGGCGCATTCCAAAAGCCAAAACTGCAATGCTGTTTGAACGCGGCCATATTGCAAAGGATGGCTCCATCGGTTTCAAAAAATGGCATTTGCCATTTGACTGTCTCGCTGACATTCGGACAAGCCTTGTGTACAAGCTGTCGGAGGTGGCGCAGAATAGGCTGGGCGAAATCGGCGGATTTCGCGATATATGCGTCGATACGTTCGTCGGTGGAGGGCATAGGCGCAAGCTTTGCTCTAATTTACCCTATTTCCCCGACTTCTTTCTCATCTTTGTATTCAGAAGTTCCACCCCGAACGCGAATGCCATCGCAAAATAAATGTATCCTTTTTCGATATGCGTGTGATGGATCGGTTCCAGCCCTTCGAAAAAAAGACTGAACCCCACCATCAGCAAAAAAGAAAGCGCGAGGATCTTGACGGTAGGCCGGCGGTTGATGAAATCGGCGATACCCTGCGAGAAAAAGAACATGATGAACATCGCGAGCACCACGGCAGTGATCATCACCGCGATCTGCTGCGCCAGACCGATAGCCGTAACGATGCTGTCAAAGGAGAATACGGTATCCACCAATACCAGCTGACTCACGATCGCGCCAAACGACCTGCTTTTCCCCTGGCCGGCCGCCTCGCCTTCCTGCGGGTCGCCTTCCAGCTTCTCATGGATCTCGCGGACCGTTTTATAAAGCAGGAACAGGCCGCCCGCCAGCATGATCAGGTTGCGGATGCTGAACCCATATCCAGCTACGCTGAACAGCTCCCGGTTGCCCCGGGTCACCAGCCATCCCAGCCCCAGCAGCAGCCCGCTGCGGATCAGGATGCCCGCGATCATCCAGACACGCCGTGCATCCAGCTGACGGGAATGCGGCAAACGCCCGATTAGGATCGAAACAAAAATGACATTGTCGATGCCAAGAACTATCTCTAATATGATTAGTGTGAAAAGGCTTACCAGGGAGTCGAAGCTGAAAAGAGCATGCATGGGCGGTCAGTTAGCCCACAAAAATAGGGGTTGCCGCGTAATTCTCTTCTCCTGAAAACTGCAGCCTAACCGGCAAAGCTGTCGCAGGGAATTTTGCCATTCATACCCAACATGATGATCTCCGACACAAATTTTCTACCCTCCGGCAGGCATAGGGCCGTCAATCAGCCCAGATTGGTCGATGGAAAAATCAGCATCTATGCCACATTGACGAAAAGTATGGGAAAGCTAATTTTTCTTTTTTGTATAGTTGCCCTCGCTTGCAAAGGACAGATCAAGGAACGATCTGCTTCAACCAATAAAGATGCGCATTCCATCCATCTCAATCTGGACATCCGGGTTGTTACCCAAACCGCACTTACTCAGCGGGGCTAGCTGGTGGGACTTGCCCGTCCTGCAAACAGAACGACGCCACTAATTCCAACGGAAACCCGAACAAACTGAAGACCTATATCGAAGACGCCTGGGCCAACGGCATTCACCAGATCGACACGTTTGCGGTTACTTATGACAACGACAACCGGCTCACCGGCCTCGTTTCACCAGCGCTGAAATTTCTCTATACCTATTCCAGTAAAAGCTATACCCTCGATCTTTATGAGAGCTGTTCGGCGATCAATCGCCCTGCGCCAACCCACTGCAGATCCGTGCGACGATGAACGGGCCTTCATAGATAAATCCCGTCCACACCTGGACCATCGAAGCGCCGGCCGCGATCTTCTCTGACGCATTCGAGGCCGTAAAAATGCCGCCGGAAGCAATGATCGTCAACTGTCCACCCGACCGCTCGGCCAGATACTTAACGACCTCCGTTGCCCGCTCGCGCAACGGCGCCCCACTCAACCCGCCCGCACCGATCTCGGCCACCCGCTCGACTGAGGTGACCAGCCCTTCCCGGCCGATAGTAGTATTAGTAGCCACCAGTCCATCCAGTCGGATCTCCAGGGCCAGCGCGATCACATCGTCCAGCTGCTGCTGGTTCAGATCCGGTGCGATCTTCAGCAACAAAGGCCGGGCCGCAATGCCCTGTGCCGCCGAGAGCTCGGCATTCACACGCTGCAGATTGGTTAGGATCTGGCGTAGAGCGTCTTTATCCTGCAACTCGCGCAGACCAGGAGTATTCGGCGAGCTCACATTGACGACAAAATAATCGACCCAGGGATACAACGCCCGAAAACAGATCTCATAGTCCTTCCAGGCATCCTCATTGGGGGTAGTCTTGTTTTTTCCGAGATTGCCGCCGACGATCATCGGCCAGCTACTTGCCGGTCCGCTGACGCCCTTCCCCGCCGGTCCGCTTACGTTCTTCCCCGCCGCCGGACTGCCGGCCACCCTCTGCCTTGGGCGCCCGTCCCCCTCCCGCCAGGCGCGAAGCCGCGCCGCGATCACCTCCACCCCATCATTATTGAATCCCATCCGGTTGATCAACCCCTGGTCCTGCGGCAACCGGAACAACCGCGGCTGCTCATTGCCGGGCTGCGGTCTCGGCGTCACGGTCCCGATCTCCACAAACCCAAAACCCAGGGCTTCCAGCTCGCGCAGATACAAGGCATTCTTATCGAATCCCGCCCCCAGACCGACCCCATTCCGGAAATTCAACCCCAGCAGCTGCCGCTCAAGCTTTCCTTCCGGCCGGCAGCTCCAGCTCACGAGCCGGCGCAAAACCCCCCAGCTGCACAAAAGCCGAAGCATCTTCATAGAAAAATGATGCACCGCCTCGGCAGGGAAAAAGAATAAGATCGTCCGCAACAACTTGTACATGGCCGCGAAGATACAGGAAGCCGAAAAAATTTATTAACTTTACTACCGAAAGTTGCATAAACAACCATAGGCTCCCGCATAAAAGGCAGATCGCGAACAGCCAACGGACAGTCCTGGACCCGGGCGCCAAAAAAAAACCGAAAAACATGCAAGAAGCCTATATAGTAGCAGGTTACCGCACCGCCGTCGGCAAATCAAAACGCGGGAAATTAAGATTCTATCGCCCCGACGACATGGCCATCGATGTCATCAGGGCCCTCCTGGCATCCGTCCCATCCCTCGATCCGGTAAGGATAGACGACGTCATCGTCGGCAACGCGGTCCCCGAAGCGGAACAGGGTCTGCAGGTCGGCCGGATCATCGCCGCCCGCGCCGTAGGCATCCACGCTCCCGGCGTCACCGTCAACCGCTATTGCGCCAGCGGGCTCGAAACCATCGCCATCGCCACCGCCAAGATCCGCGCCGGCCTGGCCGAATGCATCATCGCCGGCGGCACCGAAAGCATGACCATGGTACCGCAGTCCGGCTGGAAAACCGTGCCCGCCTATTCCATAGCCTCCGAAGAACCGGACTACTATCTCAATATGGGCCTCACCGCCGAAGCCGTGGCCAAAGAATTCAATGTCAGCCGCCAGGAACAGGATCAGTTCTCCTACGATTCGCATCGCAAAGCCATCGATGCCATCCGGAATGGACACTTCAAATCCGGCATCCTCCCGCTGACCGTGGAAGAGGTCTATGTCGACGACAAAGGCCATCGTCAAAAAAGAAGCTTTGTCATGGACACCGACGAAGGGCCCCGGGCCGATACTTCGCTGGAAGCCCTGGCAAAACTGAAACCCGTCTTCGCCGCAGGCGGCTGTATTACGGCCGGCAACTCTTCCCAGACAAGCGATGGGGCAGCATTCGTCATCGTCATGGGCGAAAAAATGGTCAACGAACTCGGGCTGAAACCCATCGGTCGTCTCGTGGCCTGCGCCGTAGCCGGCGTCCATCCCCGCATCATGGGCATCGGACCGGTAGAGGCCGTACCCAAGGTGTTGAAACAAGCCGGGATGAATCTCGGCAACATTGACCTGGTAGAACTCAACGAAGCCTTTGCGTCCCAATCCCTGGCCGTGATCCGCAAACTGGGCCTCGATCCGGGCATCGTCAATATCAACGGCGGCGCCATCGCCCTCGGCCATCCGCTCGGCTGCACCGGCTGCAAATTAACGGTTCAACTGATCCAGGATATGAAACGCCTTGGCAAAAAATACGGGATTGTCACCGCTTGCGTGGGCGGCGGACAGGGAATTGCAGGTATTATAGAAAATCTTAATTGATACCGCAAACCGGGTATAAGTACCGGAAAAAACGCTAAAAACCCACTCATTTTTTGAAAAGCCTCCGTCAGTGAGGCTTTTTAATTTACTCATATCATAAATAGTTTTAACTTGCTTTGTAGTTGAAATACTTACGGAATCTACTAAAATACCATGATTCGAGTTTTTATTACCGATGATCATGAAATCTATTTGGAAGGACTGTCGCTCTTATTGGGCAAACAAGATGGCATACAGGTGATCGGCACCGCTACATCGGGTAAACAATTGCTGGACCAGATAAAACATCTCCAGGCAGACATCCTCCTCCTGGATGTTTACTTACCCGATCTCGGCGAAGAGGAGATCTTGCAGCAGATCAGAGCAGCTCGCCCCGAGCTTCGTATCATCTACTTGACCCTGCTCCGCGGCACACGTTACATTCACAAATTATCGAAATACAATATCCAGGGCTACCTGCTCAAGAATGCTTCGCTGGATGAGCTCCTGCAGGCCCTGCATGCAGTACAGGATGGCGGAAGTTATTTTAGCCGGGATATCCATATTGGCGACCGCGATGAGGATTTCCGCAATACGATAACCATAGAGGATAAGCAGATCGATGAGATCCTGTCCCGCAGGGAGCTGGAAGTTCTGCGCCTGATCTGTAAGGAATACAGCAATGCGGAGATTGCCGATAAATTGTTTCTCAGTGTGAGTACTGTCGAGACACATCGGAAGAATCTCATCGCAAAATTGGGCGTCAACAATACCGTAGGGCTCGTCAAATTCGCCCTTCGGAACAATTTGATCGACTAGTGAAAGCCTTTTTCGTCTTATGTCTTCTGCTGACCGGTACGGCCCTGTCGGCACAACCCGATTCATCTGCCGTTCAGCGCCTTTACTACCGGGCCGCCCATCTCACCGACGCCGACTCCGTAAAATATTATGCCGACTCTCTCGATCGCTTGTCCAAAAGTGAAAGCAATGCGGGCAGGGGCGGTGAAAACTGGAGCAACAATGCCAACCTCCACATCATGGTTCTCCGGCTCAATGGCTGGTACTATGAGAACCGGGGGAATTTTACAAAAGCGCTGAACTACTATTACCAGGCCCTGGACTCCGCACGCAAACATCACTATCTCGAACGGCAGACCGAGCTGCTTGCCGATCTCGCGGCAGTCTATACCTCGGACATGAAACAGCCTCAGAAGGCAAAATCCATCTACCAGGAAAGTGTCCGCATCTGCCAGGCCCTGGGCAACCCGCATTCGCTGATCCAGGCTTACTGCAACCTGGGCGCCATCTATAACCGTCTCGGCGCCTATGACAGCGCTTTATTCTTTCTCAAAGAGGGAATGCGTATCGGCAAACCACTGGAAGAGCAGGGCAAAGAGAACCTGTCCGAGATCTATAATAATATCGGGAACACTTACTACTACCAGAAGAAATATGACGAGTCGATCACCTGGTTCCGACAGAACTACATCCGTGATCTTACAAGCCATCTGCCCAGCCGTCTGGCCGATCTATGGGTAGATGCACTTAATATGGCGGACTCCTATTCAGAAAAAGGCGCTTATGACTCCGCCGCCAAATATGGTGAGCTGGCGCTGCAGTTGGCGGTCCAACAGGATTCCAGGAGCAAAGAATCCGACAGCTACCAGGTCCTTTCCACGCTGGCTCGTCACCGTGGGGATTATAAAAAAGCCTTCGAATATCAAAGTAAATGGTACGCGCTCGATACCGCACTGGTCAACCGCGAGACCTACAAGTCCATTGCCGAGCTCGAGCAAAAATATATGGCGCGGAAACGGGAGAACGAAAAGCTCGTCCTGGAAGCCGAGATCTCGCAGCAGAAATTCCATAACCGCATCGTCACCACCATGGCCATCAGCCTGCTGCTGATCGCTATCGCCGCCGCCATTCTGTTCGTCATCAAACGCAGGGCCAATCAGCTGCTTAGCGCCACCAACGGCCTCATCGTCCGGCAGAATGAAAAGCTTGCCGAGCTCAACTATCAAAAGAACGCTCTGATCAGCATCGTGTCCCATGATCTGAGCACCCCGTTCGCCACGATCAGCATGTGGCAGCAGCTCTTGCAGAACGAAAAAGATAACCTGAGCAACAGCCAGGTGAAGGCGCTCGACCGCATTGGCCAGGCCACGCGCTACGGGGAAAGCCTTATCCGGCATATCCTCGACGTGGAGAAAGCCCAGACCAACAAACACAAAGTCCAGCTCGAGAACCTGGACCTGCGGATCTTTGCCGAAACGGTGCTGGATGACTTCAGTCCCGTGGCCGCCAAAAAAGGGATCCAGCTACACCTGGAATGCCCCAACAGGTCGATCTTCTTCCTTAGCGACCGCCAGCTGCTGGGCCGGATGCTGGAAAATCTTCTTTCCAACGCCATCAAATATTCCTCCACCGGCAAAAATGTATGGATCGGCGTCAGCGAAGAAAAAGACGCCGTCAGTATCCGGGTCCGGGACGAGGGGGTAGGCATCCCTGCAGAAGAATTGCCGCATCTTTTCTCCAAATACAGTAAGATCTCCTCCCGCCCCACTGCCGGCGAGGCTTCCACTGGCCTGGGTCTTGCTATTGTAAAAAGGATCTGCGAGGAGCTCAACGGTAAGATCTCCTGCGAAAGCAGCCTTGGCAAGGGCTCGGTATTCACCGTAGTGCTGAAAAAGTAAAGCAATAACGACCGTTTAGCAAGTTTTAATCCTGGAAATAGCCGGACTGGCCTAAATTTGGAACCCTGTATAAAATGAGTCGACATCTACCTGGCCTGGTACTTTTATTGATGCTGGTGACTGGCTCCGCCAGTGCTTTCGACCCCGGTTCGGGATCGCTTTCGGGCCGCGTGACCGATAATCATGGAACGCCGCTTGCGGGCGCGTCTGTTTATATTCCCGATCTCAAATTGGGCGTTGTCGCGGATACCGGCGGATACTACCATTTCAATATCCTGCCTTCCGGCCGATATCTCGTAGAAGCGCATTCCATCGGTTTCAAGACACTGACCAAAACGGCGGTCATCAACGGCGCGATAACCCTGGATTTTACGCTTTCGGATGCCTACGTGGAAGAAAGCGCGGTGGTCGTCACCGGTCTGTCCAAGGCGACGCAGATCAAAAGGAATCCCGTTCCCATCGTCGCGGTCTCTCACGACTATCTGGCCACCAATATCAGCACCAACGCCATCGACGCCATTGCCAGGATCCCGGGCGTCCGCGCCGTGACAACGGGCCCTAATGTCTCGAAACCCTTTATCCGCGGATTAGGATATAACCGTATCCTTACGCTGTATGACGGCATCCGCCAGGAGGGACAGCAGTGGGGTGACGAGCATGGCATCGAAGTGGATCAGTACGGTGTCGATAGGGTAGAGGTCATCAAAGGTCCCGCCAGCCTCAGCTTTGGCTCCGACGCATTGGCCGGAGTCGTCAACCTCATCCCGACTCAGCCTGCTCCCGAAGGCAAGATGATCGGCGATCTTACGCTCGACTATCAGGGCAATAATAAAAATATCGGCGGCTCGGCCATGCTCGGCGCTACAAAGAACGGTTTCGAATGGATGGCCCGCATCTCGCATAAGCAAGCCGTCGACTACCAGGATAAGATCGATGGCCGCGTTTTCGGCAGCGCCTACAATGAGACGGACGGCTCCGCCTCGCTGGGACTGCATCGGAAATGGGGCTATTCGCATCTGGATTTCGTAGCCTTCAACGATCTGCAGGAGATCCCCGACGGGGGACGCGACAGCCTAACGCGCCAGTTCACCCGCCAGATCGACGAGTCTCCCGACTCGCCGCGGCAGATCGTCTCATCACACGACCTGGATAGCTACAAGATAGAAAAGCTCCACCAGCACGTTCAGCATTACCGCATCTATTCCGGCAACAGCCTTACGCTCGGGGAATACGGCCGTCTGCAAGTCAATCTGGGTTTACAACGAAGTCTCCGCCAGGAGTTCAGTCACCCCACCTATTCCACCATTCCGGGGCTCGATATCGAGCTGAATTCCGTGACCTATGACGTAAAATATTTTCTGCCGGAACTGGACAACTGGAGCATCACGGTCGGCATCAACGGCATGTACCAGGACAATAGCGTTACCAGGGGTACCGAATTCGTGATCCCGTCCTATCACCAGTTCGATATCGGTCCCTTTCTGCTGGCAAAAAAGACATTCGACAAACTGGATGTCGCCGGCGGCATTCGGTTCGATTCCCGGTCCTTTACCAACTATGCGTTGTTCACCCGGCCCAACCCTGCGGATGGTTTCGATATGCCCGTATCCGGCGCCGATACCGCGGGAGCAGACAAACAGTTCTCCGCTTATCGCAAGAACTTTACCGGCATCAGCGCCAGCCTTGGCGGCACATATAATTTTTCCGAGAAATTCGCCGTCAAGGCCAATATCGCCCGGGGCTTCCGGGCGCCGAACATCGCCGAGATCTCTGCCAATGGCGTGCATCCGGGAACGAACATGTACCAGCTGGGCAATCCCGGTTTCAAACCGGAATTCAGTTTACAGGAGGACGTCGGTTTCGTCTTCTCCTCGCACTATGTCGTGGGCACGCTGGACCTGTTTAACAACGTCATCTCGAACTATATCTATAACCAGAAGCTGCAGACGGCCGATGGCGCCGATTCCACGGATGGCCAGGGCAATGCTTATTTCCGTTATACCGCCTCCAAAGCCCGGTTGTTCGGCGGCGAGGTAAGCATCGATGTCCACCCGGTAAAGGCGCTTCATTTTGAGAACAGCTTCTCCGTGGTCTATGGCAGTAATAAGGGGGCCCAGCCGAAATCCATCGGCGACAGCGCGCGCTATCTGCCCTTTATCCCGCCGGCACATGGCCTCTCCGAGCTACGCTATGAGTTCGGCTCCCGGACCTCGCATTGGCGGAAGGCATTCATCAAAGTACAGCTGGAATATTCGGCGGCCCAGAACCGTGCATTCATTGCCTATAATACCGAGACGCCGACGGCGGGATATACGCTGTTCAATGCCGGTATCGGCGGCACCCTGGCCGATAAAAAAGGCAGGACGATCGTCAATATCTATCTGATGGGAAATAACCTGTTCAACGTGGCGTATTTCGATCACCTGAGCCGGCTGAAATACTTCTATTTCTCGCGATATGACACCAATCCCACACATGGCATCTACAATATGGGCCGGAATATCAGTTTGAAGCTCGATTTCCCGCTGGATGTGAGCCTGCGGACCGCGAAGAAAAATACACAGTTATAATAAAATCATCATTTATGCGTTAGTAAGATGGTTACTAACCCAACCAAATAGCCCGAGGCCATCCTGAGTTACTACGGGGTGGCTTCACTCTTTTTGCGTGGCGGCATCATCCGCATCCTGCTCCGGTTTCCGGTAATAGCTGTTTGTATCGTAATCGAATAGTCTCACCTGTGTCCTTTTGTAATCGGGGTCGTAAGAAACAAAAAAATAGAGATAGACCACTCTGCTGAGCCGCATGATCCAGGGTTGCAGGAATACGAGGAAGAAGGCATTCAATCCCATCCAGATAAAAAAGCGATAGTCCTGCGTCGATAGGCCCACCAACACCCACCACGCGATAAATGTCGCTACGGAAAAGGCGAGTGACAGCCCATAGCTTACATATCCCGTCCCATACCAAAAACCTACCTCCAATTCAAAAGGCTGGCCGCATTCGGGACATTTCTCCGGCATCTTCAACGTATTTCTCAGCTTCCAGGGATTCGGTTGACTGAACATCGGACCCCTGCGGCAACGCGGGCATTTCATCGTAACAATGCTCCAGAGAAAATTGGGTTTTTCCATGCCGTAAAGATAATTATTTTGGCCGAGGTCCGCAGTGAAGCCCGTCTGTGGGGCGTCTGAAGTGTGTCATCACACCGTCCACGTCGTCAAGCCATGACCGGTAAAGCTATACGGCTGGCAGGTTCCGCCCAGACCGCCCAGCACCTCCATCACCCGGTATTTTGCAATTCCCGGGCAATAGAATGTCATAAATCCGCCGCCGCCCGCTCCCGAGATCTTGCCGCCGGTGGCGCCCGCTCGCCGGGCCTGCTGATAAATATCGTCGAGATAGGCATTGGTGATCCCTTCCGCCATCTGCTGTTTTTGCCGGAACCCGAAATCGAGGATCTCGCCGATCTCATGGATCCGTCCCATCAACAACGCCTCTTTCATGAGCTGCGCCTGGTGTTTCAGCTGATGCATGGCCTCGATGGACTTTTCTTTTTTGTCGGTGACATTACGGCTCTGCACTTCGATGATCCGCGCCGATTCCCGGCTGGTAGCCGTATAGTACAGCAGCAGATTATTTTCCAGTTCGAAAAGATACTGCTGTTTGACCCGCAGCGGGTTCACGATGACCTTGTCATCTTTGTAGAACTCCATGTAGTTCACGCCGCCGAAGGTCGCCGCATATTGATCCTGTCTTCCGCCCGCCATCTTGAGGTCCTGCCGTTCTATATCATACGCGAGATGCGCCATGTCGTATTCGCCAAGCGGCAGCCGCAACATTTCTGTAAAAGCTCCGATGATCGCCACCACCAACGTCGAAGATGTGCCCAGACCCGAACCGGCAGGCGCATCGACGAAAGTCGACAACCGAAATCCGCCCGCCTGCCAGCCATAATCCCGCCGGATGCGGTTATAGACACCCTTCAACAGATCCAGCTTGCCATCTATCGGGAGGCTCCCGAGCGCGGCGCCATTGTCGAAACGCGCCTCTTCTTTGCGGTCCACACCCTGCAGGATGATCGTCTCGTCGGCGAGCGGCTCGATAGTCGCATGGGCATAAAGCGAGAGCGTGGCGTTGAGGATCGCGCCGCCATACAGATCACAGTAAGGGCTTACATCCGTACCGCCGCCGGCCAACCCTATGCGTAAAGGCGCTTTGCTTCTGTAAATCATAATAACTATCGTAGTTGATTGATGGCTGTCTGTACCCGCCGGTAGTCGTCGGGAACGCCGATATCGATAAAATAATCGTCTTGTACGAGTCCATAAATGCGCCGGCTGTCCAGCATTTTCTCGAGATAATCCTTCTCGAAAGAGAAAACCGGCGGCAGATCCTCCCGGAGAAAGCGCTCGCGGTTAAGCGCATAAACCCCGCCATTGATCAGCCCTTGCGGATAATATTGTTTCTCCCGGAAATGAACCACCCGCTGTTCCTGCGTCAGCTCCACGACCCCGAAACGGTCGAACTCCTGCATGGGCTTCAGACAAAGAGTACAATCGGCGGCATGCGCTGCATGAAATGTGGACAAGGCTTCCAGATCGATCCGGAAAAAGGTATCGCCATTCAGGATCAGGACATCCTTTTCGCGCGCGATCGTACAGGCCTGCCGGATGGCGCCGCCCGTACCCAACGGCGACTTCTCCAGCGAGATGGCATAGTCCCCGGCCGGAAAATACTCCTGGAAGAACGCGTCGAAAGCTGCGCTCTTATAGCCGAGGGCAAAGATGAACCGTTGAATACCCGCGCGGCGAAAATACTCCGTGATATAGCCGATAAATGGCCGGCCGTCTACGGGCGCCATGCATTTAGGCAGGTCCGGAACCTCCGACCGAAGCCGCGTGCCCAGCCCGCCAGCCAGGATGATCGCTTCCCTGATGGTGACTACGCTCATGTAAAATATTGCTCCTCTACCAACTGGCAGATGATATGGCCCAGGAGCATGTGCGCTTCCTGGATCCGGGGTGTATTGCGGGATGGAATGGCTATGAGATAATCGCTCAGTTCTTTGAGCTTACCGCCGCCTTCCCCGGTCATTCCGATAGTGGTGATACCCTTTTCCCGCGCCGTCTCGAACGCCTTGACGATATTGACCGAATTACCCGAGGTGGTCATGCCCACCAGGATATCCTGCGGCTTGCCGATACCCTTGATCAGCCGGGAATAGATCAGCTCATAGCTGAAATCATTGGCTACCGCCGTGAGATAGGACGTATTGCAATGCAATGCTTCCGAAGGTAACGCATCCCGGTTGATATAAAATCGTCCGGAGAATTCGGCAGCCAGATGCTGGGCATCCGCCGCGCTCCCGCCATTGCCGCAAAAATATAAATGATTCCCTTGACGGAACCGGCTGACGATCAACGTGACGATCTCCCCTACAGTACCGATCAGACGCCGGTCTTGCAATACCCGCTCTTTGACGGTCAGCGATTCGCTGATGATCTGCTGTATTTTATCGTTCATATATGGACAAATATCCGATAAATTAGAAGAATTACTCAAAATGGGCCGGGGCCGCGGTTATACGTTCTGAGCGTTGACCGTCGCGTATTTCCGTTCCCCGATCTGCTGTCTCCACATAGCGTAATATAAGCCTTTCTCGGCCAGCAATCCGGCATGATCGCCCATCTCCGCGATTACTCCCTTTTCCAATACATAGATCCTGTCTGCATGCATGATCGTGGAAAGCCGGTGTGCGATCAGGATCGTGATCTGGTCGCCGTCTGCCGAGATTTCGCGGATCGTCCGGGTGATATCTTCTTCCGTCAGCGAGTCCAGCGCGGAGGTAGCCTCATCGAAGATCAGCAGGGCCGGCCGGCGCAGCAAGGCCCGCGCAATGGACAGGCGCTGTTTTTCGCCGCCCGACAACTTCAATCCGCCTTCCCCGATGACGGTGTCGATGCCCTTTTCCGCACGTGCCAGCAGACCCAGACACGCCGCCTTCCGGAGCGCCTCGTGTAAATCGTCCTCCGTGGCTCGCGGATTGACGAAAAGGAGGTTTTCCCTGATGGTGCCGGCAAACAGCTGGGTGTCCTGGGTCACAAACCCGATCTGCCTGCGAAGATCCTCGAAATTGATGGATTGCTCGTCGAGGCCGTTGTAGCGGATATTGCCCTCGAGCGGCCGGTATAGTCCCACCAGCAATTTCATCAGCGTGGTCTTACCGCTGCCGGACGGCCCCACGAAAGCGATCGTCTCTCCACGTTCCACCTCGAAGCTTATATGATCGATCGCATTGTGATGCGCCGTCTGATGCCGGAAAAGGACATCCTGGAAGGCGAGACGCTGAACTACCCCCAGCGGCTTTGGGTTCACCGGCGGGAGCTCGGGCTTTTTCCTCATCAGGTTGTCGAAATTGATCAGCGAAGCCTCGGCCTCGCGGTAGGACAGGATGATATTACCCAGCTCCTGCAAGGGGCCGAAGATGAAAAAGGAATAGAACAGCATCGTCGTTACTTCGCCGGGGGTCAGTCGTTGACGGAATACCAGCCAGAGCAGCAGGAACATGATGCATTGCCGGAGAAAATTCACGAAAGTGCCCTGTATGAAGCTGAGCGCCCGGATGCTTTTTACCTTCCGCAGCTCGAGGTCGAGTATCTTAAAGGTATTCTTGTTCAACCGCTCCACTTCCTGATCCTTGAGACCGAGACTTTTCACCAGCTCGATATTGCGAAGCGACTCCGTGGTGCTGCCCGCCAGCGCATTGGTCTCATAGGTGATCTTCTTCTGGATCCGTTTGATCTTCCGGCTGAGCAGGCTGGTAAGAAACGAAAGCAGGATCATTCCCAGCACATAGATAGGCATGATCGACCAATGCAGGGAAAAGGAATAGATCGAGACAAAGATGACACCCACGACGATGCCGAAAAGCACATTGATAAAAGAAATGATGAACTTCTCGGTATCGGTCCGGACTTTCGTGAGGATGGAAAGCGTCTCGCCGCTACGCTGGTCTTCGAAGTCGCTGAAAGGCAATCCCATCGAATGCCGCAGACCATCGGTAAAAATAGTGGCCCCGAATTTCTGTACGATGATCTGGCCGAAATAATCCTGGAAAGCTTTTGCTATCCGCGAGACCATGGCCACGCCGATGAGGATGCCTAAAAATTCGATCACATTCCAGATAAATTCGGCCTGGGTGCGTGTCCCGGTCTTATGGAAGACCTTGTGGTTGTCGAAATATCCTGTTTCAAACGGATGGTTCGCCAGCTTGTCCAGGCCCCAATTCCCAAAGAAATAGGGGTCCAGCATCGAAAAACACTGGTTGACGGCGGCCAGCAGCAAGGCCAGAATGATCAGCCACTTATAAGGCTTTAGATACTGTAGTAATATTTTCATAACAGAATAAGCAAAACCAGCGTCTGGCCCCACAAGTTCGACAAAATTGTTAAAAAATTTTCACTATGCGGCGGATTGGACGGAAGCGGGAGCGGGGATGGGTGTCCTCTTGGGGCTGGAAAGCAGCACCAACGGCATAAAGGCAAATGCGAAGACGCCGTGCTGCATCGTCAGGAAGGACTGGACAGTACAAATAGATAACAGCGCCAGGACCGTAAAGCCGGATTCGGCTGTCCCGCGCCGCACCGCCAGCTCGATCATCAGCCAGCAGATATACAACAGGGCGGCCAAACCCACTATTCCGGTTCGTACGGTCGTTTCAATATACTGATTATGGAAATTATAGTCCGTAAAACCTGTTCTATGCGTATGCGGTATGCCCATGAACATATGCGCCTCCCTGTATTTCGCGTTGAGCAGGTCCTGGCAGGTGCCGGAAGTAACGCCGAATATCCAGGCATGAGGTTCACGCATGATCTGGTTGGCATAGCGCCATTGCAGAAGGCGGATCTGCGCACCATTGAATACGGTGTTCGTATTGAAAGTGTCCTGCCTGATCATGCTGATGTCGCCATGTTCCAAGTCCAGGTATCGTTTCTTTACAGGGTTATCGGAAATGGCTATCCACGCCATAATGAGTATACCACCCATTCCGATCATCGTTAGCATCACGTAGTTCTTCTTCGAATAATAACGCTGAAAGACGAAAGTCACAAGGATCAGCAGAAGCTCGACCAGCAACAACTTGGAAGATAACAGCACTATGAAGCCGGTAAAGAAAACCAGGAGGATCACCTGCACCGATTTTCTTAACCATAAAGGCGCCAATCCCATCGCCAGGGGATGATACAGCAGGAACAACAAGCCAAAGATCATGTATACCGTAAAGAAAACCGCATTCTGGCCGATCGGTTGACTCAACGCATGATAGAAGAATACCGTAATCTCCTTCCCCGGCAGTTGCTGGTAATGGCCGACGGCCCTTGTAAGACAATAGACACAAGCAGCGGTCAGGATCAGGCAATATCCCGTCATCAGGCGACGATAGTCCTGCGCATCGGCGAATTGTCCTCCACAGAAGACAAGCGCGATCGCCACCAGCGAAGCTTCCTTTGAAACAAAGCCTTCTCCGGCCGCCAGGTTATGGGTAAAGAGCAGACCCATGGCATCTATGAGGACAAAGATCAGGAAAGCGACAAAATACTTATTTCTGAACGCATTTTTGATCACCCGCACCGGGCCTCCGTCAATTAATCGACACAAGACGAGCAGGATGATAGTCCAGCTGTTCGGATTATACCAGGAAAATACCGTAGTGGCAATCATTGCCAAAACAACCAGAAAAGCGAACGTGTTTTTTAGAAAAGGCCGCTGAGGTTGGGAAAAAGCGATTGCCATTATTGGTTTTTGGCCGTGCCGCTCCCAAACAGCATATTTTTAACCTTGACGGCGGGACCATAAATGGAAGCGATGGCCTTCTTTACGGGCTTGCTGTCACGGACGACCCAATCGGTAGTGCGCGTTTTTTCCACCGGCTGCAAGTGCCTGGTATAGGCATAGGTAGCTATCGAGGTGCGGAATTTGCCTTCGGGAAAATTAGTCATATCGTAGCCGTGCAGGGTGAATGCTCTCGTCTGCTGAATGATCATCCGGTTAAAGGGTACCTCCAGCTCCTTTTTCTCACCGCTACGGAGATCCTCCAGCTTGAGATGGCCCTTGTATTCCGGCTTCCAGTCCTTGTTGAGATAAAGCAGGAGATTCATATTGCGATACCAGCCTTTTTGCAAAGGATGATAATTGAAATCCAGATGCATATCGAGGAAGCTGTTCTTCTTCCCCTGGTGCAGGCCACCGCCGTGGTTGGCAGGGTCGACGAAGACCTCCTCATTGGCGATAAAGCTGAGGAATCGGTTCATCCGCTCGGAGCCAAGATCTTCCGACAGCTCCTTGAATTCGGGACCAAGCTCCTTGTAGTTAGACTTTTCGAATTTATTGTTGGCGAACATGTAGTCCCGGCTCTTGTTGTTCAGCTCGGGGGTATTGCTGTATAAGATATCCAATTTTCCCGGATCACAGAAATTGTCGATGATCAGATAAGGGAACGGTTTTGCAAATAGATACTCGGCTCTCAGCCGCTCTTTGTTTGCTTCCAGGTATTGGAAATTTATCATTTTCAGGATCGTTTAATTTTATCCGCAAAGATAATACTTTCAAACAAAGCTACCGCCGCGCCTTCCCATGAATATCTGTGCCGGACAAGGTCGGAAATACTGGCCAGTTCCCCGGCGGAAGGTGGTTGCTCCACCAGCTTTATCAGTTTGGTTTTCAGCAGGTCCAGATCATAGGGGTCGATATGATACTCCCCGAAGAAGCCGAACTGTTCCATTCCGGACGTATTCGAGCAGATCACCGGGATCCTGAGGGCCGCGGCCTCCAGCGGGGGAATGCCAAAACCTTCTGCCCGGGATGGATAAACGAATACCTCCGCCGCCCGGTAGAACTCCAGCAGATCGGCATCACCCACCCGATCGCTCATGAATACAAACCGGCTGATTTCCGGCGGCAGGCCGGCAACCAGCGCATCCAACTCGGGAATGCGGATACTCTGATGCCCAAGCAACACAAGGTAGTAGCCGCGTTTGTACAGTTCCAGCTCCAGAAACGCTTTTAACAAAAAAACATGATTTTTTCGCGGTTCGATGCGGCTCACATACAGGATGGCGTTGCACACCCCATATCGTTCGGCGATATAGGCTTTTGATTGTCCGGCATCATAAGGAGCGGAAAATTTTGGACTGACGCCATTGGGAACGATATGAATGGGTTTCTCCGCCGGAACACCGAGAAAATTCCGGATCGAACGTTCCGAATACGCGGAAACGGTCGTTAGAATATCCGCCATACGCGCCGAACGGCCATAGAGGAACTTTTTTGCGATCCGGTAGGCACGTGAAAATTCATCCGGGTATTCGCTGAAAATAACGTCATGAATGGTGACAATATAACCTCTTCGCCAAAAGAGCGGGGTAATGTATTGAAAATGGGCGTAATCGATGTCGTTTTTACGCAACATCGCGGGAATCTCCCAGCCGAGACGGACCAGCGAGGACCGGCTTTTATACCTCAAGTACCGGATATTGTCCTGCGGCGGAAAATATTTTTTCAGATTTTCCGTATCGTTGGCCGCAAAATACAGCTGCAGTTTCTCGTTACCGGCCAGAACCCTGTAGATCTCCCGGATAAAGGTCCTTGTTCCCTGGAATTCCTGATCCAGCACATGCGCATCGACGAATAGCCTGATCGGTGGGGATGTAATCATAAATTATACCATTCCATGATCGGTCGCGTCTCTCCCGTAACGACGTCCACAAGCGGCAACTCGCGGATCACCGGTAACCTTTCCGGATGACGCAAAAAGGTATTTCTTCCCCTGCTGTCCCGGGAATCGCGATTGGCTGACTCGCGGAACGCTTCTTCCGGCCTTTGTTTCCGAAACGGGGACGAGAGATCCTTTCGCACAAAAAAGGCATTGACGCCGGCGCCGGCGACACCGATAAAATCATAACCCTTTTTTTCCGCCAGGTGGCAAAAAGCACCGAGACCGGCGCCGAAATAGAGATTGGAAGAATGCGCCGAAGTGCGATAGAAATCCGCCCGATAAGGAATGCTCAGCGGGGCCGTCGGACCCAGCGCGGAATTATACTCGCAGACGACAATGCGGGGTTGGATCGCCGTTATGGCCTCCCAGATCCAGTAATCGTTGCCATCCACATCAACACTCAGCAAACCTATATCGGAACAGTTGGTAAAATCCGAAATCAATCCATTGATATTGTGCGTTGTGATAAAGCTGTGCACCGCCGTGATGTCATATTTCCAATAGATGAAATCGCTTTTGATGAACCGGATATTGTCTTTGTCGCCATCTATCACCAGCCCCGACCAATGGTTGTTCATCAGGAGGAAACGCGTGTTCGACTCCGTATAATCTTCTACACCGAATTCGACAAAGATCCGGTTCGGGATGGGTACCTTGCTTATAATATATTGTAGAATGCCATCCTCCCCACGCTGTGAAAAGACCTGGAACTCGGCTTCCTCGAGCTCGTTGATCGGACGAGACGCATTTGCAAGGGCCAACAGCTTACCCTGGTTGATGAGCCCCTTCTGCGTCTCATAATGCAGCCTCTGGTAAAACTTTCGGTAGGAATACTTGAATTTGGCGCGAATCATATTCATGATCTAGTTTGTCCTGAATTTTTTATATGCGTTTAGCAATACTTGTTCGTAACGGTCGATAACGTTTTTCCAGTTGTATCGGTGACGGATCTTTTCGAGATTGTCCTCGATCATCTGCCGCGCGGCGGCTTCGCCAACGGGTTCGCTGACCAGACGCAGCACGTCTTCCGCCGTGGAGAAATAGAGCGCATCGGGACCGAGGACCGCTTTGTTAAAGGGGTTGTCATGCGCAGCGATCAGCGCCCTGCTGGCCATGGCCTCCAAAAGGCTGGGATTGGTGCCGCCAACGCTGTGGCCATGAAAATACAGGGCCGAGTAAACTTTCAGTGTGTGAATTTTTTGTGAATCGTAAATGGCGCCCACGAACCGGATGCGCGCATCGTCCCCGAAGTTCTTCACCAGGTATTGCCCGAACTTGTTTTTCGTATTCCCGATGACGAGCATGACCTTGGTCGATGAACTGCGATGAAAACCTTCCAGGATCGGCTCGATATTGTTCTCAGGCTCCATCCGGGCCATGATCATGAAATAATCCTTGGGCAGCAGATCGAATTGGCAAAGGATATCTTCCCGTTCATTGTTAAAGATCTCCGCCCCATAAGGAATGAACTCGCTGCTGATGCCATATTTGCCCGCCAGATATTCCTGGATAGCCAGGCTATCTGAAATGTGCTCGTCGAAAAGCCTCACAGCCAGGCGTTCGGCATACAGCAGGAAACGGCGCGTAGGTTTCGAATACTTTGTCCGCTTCCACTCCAGGCCGTCCATATTGACAACCGAAACGGGCTTTCGGGGAAAATACCGACCCCAGATACTGATGCTGGTATAGCCAAGAACGAGCAGGATGTCGAAATTTCTTTTACGCGCATCCCTGACACAGTTGAAATCATAGATGAACTGCCCCGCAGTCCCGATTATCTCCTCAGGATCAAAGCAGTGAATAATGTGAACATTCTTCCACCCGACATTTTGATAGGGATGGCCATGCGAACTGTAGGCAAACACCTCATGCCCCTTGTCGGCAAGCCCGACAGAAACGTATTCCGCGAATTGTTCAAAGCCTCCATATTGATTGGGGATACCTCGGGTTCCTATGATGGCAATTCTCATCTGGTGGCATTCTGGGTTATAAGGCGCAAAGTTAATCGAATGATCCATTAGCGCATAAAATTCAGCAATGTAATGCCTTTTCTTTATTTTTGCGGGCATCCGTGTATCTATACGGTAATTTTTATATATGTTTATAAAGGCCGAGTCCTACAAAAGAGGAATCGTTGTATCTACCGTTTTCAACATCATAAACAAAGGACTGGTTTTCTTAAATAGCATCATCGTTGCCTACTTCTTCGGTACCCAGATCAAGACGGACATCTATTTCTACGCCTACAACACCATCATGATCTTCTCGCTGTTCATCACCAGCCTGAACGCTTCGGTGCTCATCCCCGAGTCCATGCGTCTCAGGATCCAACAGGGTGAATCGGCGGCCATGCACTTCCTCAATATCTTTTTTTATCTCTACATCGCGATAACCCTCGTGATCTGCGGCATCGTCTTCTTCGATCCCGTACGGGCCTTCACCGAGATCAGCAGCTTTTCGCACTCATCTCTGCAGACCGAATCCAGTATCCTCCTGCTGGCGACACCGCTGATACTGCTTATTCCCATCGTGAACCTGTTGACGGATATCATGACCAGCTACAAACACTTTTCCATGCCCATGATCGTAGGCATTCTCAATGGCATTTTTTCCATCCTGTTCGTCCTGCTGTTCCATAAGGTCCTCGATGTACTAAGCCTGTTGACCGGGCTAATCCTTTCCTATATCATCAATTTCACGATCCTGGTGGTGCTGATGCGCAGACGTCTCCACTGGAAATTTGCTTTTCACCGCGTACGGATCGAAAAACGCATCTGGAAGAATATCGGTTTTGCACAGGCCGGCAATATTACTACCTCCCTGAGCACCTATGCTCCGCTGTACGTTCTCAGCGGGTTCCACGGCGGAATGATCACCTCCCTGACTTTTGCACAGCAGCTATCCGCTATGCCCACAAACCTGATCACCAACCAGTTCTCCTCCGTCACCGGAATAAAGTTCAACGAGCTGTATGCAAAACGGGAATTCGACGGCATCAACCGCATCTTTCTTTCCACGTCCTCGTTCCTGCTCTTCATCCTGATGCCGATCAGCGGAATGTTCTTTCTGTATGCGCCGCAAATCACTTCCTTCCTGTTCGAACGCGGGGCCTTCCATAAAAGCGGGGTCGAAGACACCGCGCTGTTCCTGAAATATCTCGGGCTTTTATTGCCGATGATGGCGATCAATACATTCGTGGCCAGGCTATTTATGGCCGGACAAAAGATCATGGAATCCTTTGTCTACCAGGTAATATTCAATATCGTGCTCATCTCGTTCATCTTTGTCGGCGTACACCGGCTGGGCATCATCGGCTATCCGGCCGCCCAGGTGGCATTATACCTGCTGAACGTCGTTTTCAGCTATTTCCTCCTGCGCTGGTTCTTCCCGCAGGTCAAGTATGGCCAGGTGCTGGTTGATTTCTTAAAGATCCTGGGACTGAACCTCCTGATCTTTCTCTTGCTCCTGTTCACCAAAGACCTTCTGTTCAGTCTCTATACCTTGCTCAGCCTGGTAACGGGCGGAGCGATATACGTAGGGGCATTGCTGGTGGCAAACAGATACCTCAAGGTCAATTCGGAGATCAACGCCATGCTGGACAGAGTCCGGACCTATTTGTATACATATAAAAACGCCTCGAAAAATACTGAATAATTCAAAGGATCGTTAATTTCGGGAAATCGTAAAACCCTAATCATTATAAAAAATACCAAACATGGATTTTAAGCTTCACGAGGTAGAGTGGACAGACGATAAAGTGGCCCGATTCTGGGATAGTTTCAGCGCGCTGCCCCATCTGCAGTATTTTGCCCAGCAGGTCGGGAGAAAGGTCATCGATATCTCGAAAAAGTATATCGACCTCGGCGATAAGATCCTCGACTATGGTTCAGGCAAGGGTTTTTTGATCGACTACCTGCTGCAATACGGAGGCAAACACGTCAGCGGCTGCGATTTTTCCGAAGATTCCGTGAAGCTCGTCAATGCCCAGTTTGCTGATAATAAGAACTTCGAGGGCTGCACCCGTATTCTCGCCCTTCCCTCGGAATTACCTGCCGATACCTTCCAGAGCGTCTATTTCATGGAGACGATCGAACATTTGCTGGACCAGTACTATGAGCCGACCCTCCGGGAGATCGGCCGGGTCGTGAAAAAAGGCGGCTATGTGATCATCACGACCCGCAACGAGGAAGATCTCAATAGCCTCAAGGTCATCTGCCCCGATTGCGGCGCGATGTTCCACCGTGTACAACACGTACGCAGCTTTTCAAAAGCCAGCCTCAGCGGAGCGATGAAGGAGTTTGGTTTTACCGAAGTCTTCTGCGAAGGACTGGACCTGGGCCGCAACGAGACCATCGCCGCGATCTCCGCATTGTATAAAAAGCTTCGCGGAAAGAAACCCTACGCTCCGAACCTCATCTATATCGGCAAAAAGCAGTAGTTATAAGGTATGAAACTGATCAGAAAAGCGGTTTCCATACTTACCCGCGGATCCCGCAGTATATTAAGGAGGATCTACGGGTTCGACGCCTGGCATATGAGTACCCTGTATGAGAAAAAATATGCCTGGGATATCGTACACCACCTGAACCGTCGCCCGGCGGTCGGCCGGACATCGGTATTCGAGATCGGATGCGGCCTGGGCGATATCATCCGCCGCCTGCGGTTCTCCCGGCGGATTGGATACGATATGGACCGCCCCGCCTTGCAGGCAGCCCGTTTTCTTTCCCGGTTTCGACCCAACGGGAAGATCGATTTCGATTGGTTCGAATTTCCGCAAACCCCTCTCGCCGGACAGGCAGACAGCGTGATTATGGTAAACTGGATCCATCACGTGCCACCGTCCGTACTCCGTATGAAGATCGAAAACTATTTTGATCAGAACCTGTTGCCCGGAGGGGAGATCATCATCGACACCGTCCAGGACAAAGCCTATAAACATAACCATGATATAGCATTTCTCACGGCCGGCATCCCGGCAACGATCTCCCGTATCGGCCAATACGAACGCCAGCGGGAGATATGGTCGATAAAAAAAGCAAAATAACCTATGTGTGGT
>DASZOW010000484.1:0-3260 GCA_035550615.1 Puia sp. | reverse complement strand
TTTTTATATATTTCGGCAATGGCAAGGTTATCGAAGTCATCATAGCCTACGCCAAAGGGCTGCCAGGGATCGGTGAACTTGTCCGTGTATCTTTTAAGAAAAAATGCATGCAACTCATAGAAGGGATGCTGCGTGAGAAAGTCTACTTCGCGATCGTTGAAACCAAACGACCGCAGCACGGCCGGGTCCTTAAGCTTTTCGGCGGTGTACCATTTTCCATCGATGACCTTGAGCTTGCCAGGGTCATAGGCATGTTCCGAGCCTTCTGCATTGGGATAAGGAATAGCGGTCAGGCCGAATTCTTCGATGTAATCGAAGAATTTCTCATAGCCGGGTTTTGTAATATGATCTGCTCCAAAGTCGGCATAAAGCCCATCCGACAGTCCGTCCCGGCCGGTGAACACGTGTCCGCCATAACGGCCCGAGGCCTCGAGGACAACGACGTCGTTACCGGCCTTCATCAACTCATACGCGCAGCAAAGCCCAGTGATGCCGGCACCGGCGACGATAATTTTTTTTGAACCGGGTTTGAGCGCCGCCGCCTGCAAATGTGGAGCGATGGCCAGGCCGGCTCCGGCGGTCAGCGTTTGCTTCAGGAAAATGCGCCGCTTCATAATACAATATACGAAAAGGCGCAATTTTTCTTAATTTTCCGGCATGAGACAATTCGTTACCTTTTTTCTGGCCTGCTTGCTGACGGTGGGGGCCACGGCACAACGTTCTTTTCAATTTGCACATGTATCGGACACGCATATCGGCGGCGCACCGACTTCCATAGATGATCTTCGAAATACGGTCCGGGATATCAATGCCAATCCTGATCTGAAGTTTGTAGTGATCACGGGCGATATCACGGAGTTTGGCGCGGATGCGGAGCTGCGGGAGGCCAAGACGATCCTGGACAGCCTGAACAAGCCATGGTACATCATCCCCGGCAATCATGACGCGAATTGGAGCGAAAGCGGCGCCAATACATTCCGTACGGTCTTCGGATCGGAGACCACTACGTTCCAATATGGCGGGTTTCTTTTTGCCGGTACGGCTTGCGGCCCGAATATGCGCATGGGGCCGGGACAGGTCCCCCACGAGAATATCGTCTGGCTGGATTCCCTGCTCCGGCATCTGCCCGATCCGAATATACCGATCATCTATATGAACCATTATCCGCAGGATTCGGCGCAGAACAACTGGTATGAGGCGATGGACCTGCTGAAGCAGCACAATCTGCAACTGGTGATCTGCGGACATGGGCATTCGAATCATCTTTTGAATTTCGAAGGGGTGCCGGGTATCATGGGCCGGTCCAATCTGCGAGCCAGGGATTCGATCGGCGGATATAATATCGTTACGATCCAGCATGACACGGTCTATTATCAACAGAAGCGGCCGGGTCTGCCGGTGGAACGGGTATGGGCGAAGGCGCCGCTGTACAATCATCATTTTTCGACGGATACGACGCATTATTATCGCCCCTCCTGGGCCGTGAATGCGCTTTACCCCCAGGTCCAGAAAAAATGGGAATACCAAGCCAAGAGCGATATCGGGACCGGAAATACCTTGTTGAAAAAATGGGTCCTGGGTACGGATACCGACGGATGGATCTTTGCGCTGGATAGCAAGACGGGTAAAAAAGTCTGGGCTTACCGGACGGGCGGCAAGATCTACTCCACGCCAGCAGCGGCAGACGGCTATGTCGTAGCGGCTTCGACGGATGGGTCGATCTATTGTCTCAAGGGCGGGAACCTGGTCTGGAAGTTCGCTACTTTGAAACCGGATGTGGCGGCGCCGGTGATCGCGGGCGGCAAGGTCTTTATCGGCGGCTCGGATGGACATTTCCGGGCGTTGGAGCTGCGTACCGGAAAATTGCTTTGGGATTTTGACCAGGTGAAAGGATTCGTGGTAGACAAACCGCTGCTGTATGAAGGCCGCGTCTATTTTGGCTGCTGGGCCAATGACTTCTATGCGTTGGATGAAGCCACCGGCCGGCTGATCTGGAAATGGAACAGCGGGAAGTCGAACAGGATGTTCTCGCCGGCTGCGTGCTGGCCTGTAGCCACGGGTGGACGCGTCTTTATCGTGGCGCCGGATAATGTGATGACGGCGCTGGATGCAGCTACCGGGCAGGTGATCTGGCGGTCGCGGGCGCCGAAGCTAAGGGTGCGGGAGTCGATGGGTTTATCGGCCGACAGCTCGCTGGTCTTTGTGAAGACGATGGATGGAGTCGTCATCGGCGTGTCGACGGCTGCAGCCGGTCTGCAGATCGACTGGCGGTCACCGGTAGAGCTCGGATATGAGCTGGCGCCGACGGCGTTGCAGGAGAAGAACGGCATCGTGCTGGTGCCGACGCATTCGGGAACAGTATGGGCGCTCGACAGGAAAGACGGGCATTTACTATGGCGATACAAGGTTTCGAACTGTATGGTCAACGGGATACTACCGCTGAAAGGCGGGCGGTATGTCGTCAGCACGATGGATGGGAAGCTGACCTGTATTGCGGTAAAGTAAGCAGGCTACCCGCATTTTGAGGACCGGGCGGTAAATTTTTTCTACGCAGTTGTTGAGAAATTCATTACAGGTGTTGAAATTTCGCATACGAATATATAGTTAGCACGAAATTTATTTTCCAGCTATTGGAAAATTCAAAACATTTTTCTCATTTTGTGGGATAGAAGGTATATCCTGCCCACATTTTTTTCCCCATTTAACCTTATTGTATGAAAAGAAATCTACTCCTGTTTCTTGCGGCATTGTCATGCCTGCAGCTTTCGCTTTCCGCACAAACAACAGTCGGCAACCAGAACGTGGATCGTTTTCCCATGGATCAGTGGTCCGATTCTACTTACGGACTCACCTGGCTACCGGCCTCTTATGCGTCGAATCCGGGCAAACGGTATCCGCTGATCGTCTTTCTGCATGGGTCCGGCGAAGGAGGTTCGGGGATTGCGGGGCTTAGCAATCTGCTGAATCAAGGCATACCGAAAATGATCGCGAATGGATGGCAGGCTAAGGCCGTGAATCCCAGGGATGGTCAGACATACGAGTTCATCGTGGTCTCGCCGCAGCATTCTTCCGGCTGGAGCTATAACTATGACCAGGTAAAATATATCCTTCCGGGTGTCTTAAGCAAATACCGGGTCGACTCTTCGCGCATCTACATCACCGGGCTCTCGGCCGGCGGCGACGGCGTCTATACGTGTATCGGCAGCGGGGACACGAGTTTTGTCAAATTGATCTCCGCGGCCGCCACCTTCAGCGCGTCG
>DASZOW010000483.1:0-6640 GCA_035550615.1 Puia sp. | reverse complement strand
CCCCTTCCTGGTTGGCTCCCTTGCTTCCCTCTTCCAGTGCAGCCATCCCCTGGCCCCATTGCCCCCGCCTCGGTTCCCCGCAACCGCGCCCCTTCCTGGTTGGCTCCCTTGCTTCCCTCCTCCGGTGCAGCCATCCCCACGCGCGACCCGCCCCCCTGGCACGATTTTTTCGTGTTGCCAAATTAGACCGGGAATCCCCTAACGACCCCGGCTAACCGATAAAAACGAAAAATTGTATACTTTTGAGAAACTCCCTTAACCGTGACGCTTGTGAACAGAAAATTTCTGCTGGCCGATGACGACACCGACGACGCCAGCCTGTTTTGCGAGGCGCTTGCCGCGATAGCCTCGGCTATCGAATGCCATACGGCGGAAAATGGTCTGGAACTGTTTGAACTATTATCGAATCAGGATAAACCCGACCTGATATTCCTGGACATAAACATGCCCATCATGGACGGCTGGGAATGTCTTAAGAAACTCAAGGATAGTTCGAATTACAGGACCATCCCGATCATCATGTACTCGACATCTTCCGCCAAAAAAGATATCGACATGGCTTACCGTCTCGGCGCCTCGCTATTCGTTACAAAACCGGAAGATTTTAAAGAATTGTCCAGTATCCTCGAGGTCGTGACCACAACATCTTATGATTCCCTGCCAAATCGGCTCCGGGGATTCAAAAGCGTCAAAATGAACTGAAAAAATATTGGAACCTCTTAAACTGCTCAACTATGCGCGATACAGCTGTTTCAGAAATTGCCGGAAACAACTTTGGGCCCACCGGGTATTTCGATAACGAACTCTCTCCAACCAAAGAACAGCTCGAAGCGGAACTGGCCGACGCCCGGCTCTTACACCGGCTCAGTATCGAGCTCATTCAGGAAGATGGAACCGCCGGCCTCTATAAGAAGATCGTGGAGGCGGCCGTGGCGATCATGCGGTCCCAATATGCCAGCATGCAGATGCTCTACCCCGACCCCGGCAACATAGGCAAGCTTCGCCTGCTCGCCTCCAGCGGATTCAGCCCCGAGGCGGAAAAATTCTGGGAATGGGTATATTGTCGTACCGGCAGTTCATGCGGTGCCGCGCTGAGAGCCGGGAAACGCGTGATCGTCCCGAACTTCTCAACCTGCGATTTCATGCAAACCGCACCTACCCTCTCCGTATTTCTCGAAGCCGGAATATACGCCGCACAAAGCACCCCGCTCTACTCCCGGTCCGGAAAGCTTCTCGGCATGATCTCCACCCATTGGAACCATCCCCATACGCCGCCCCAACGTCACCTCGATCTGCTCGACATCCTCGCCCGCCAGGCCGCCGACCTCATCGAACGCACCCAAAATGCCGAGGCATTGAGAGAAAGTGAAGAAAGGCTGCGCGCCCTGACCACCGCTACGAGCGATGTGCTCTACAGGATGAGCCCCGACTGGACGGAAATGTATCGTCTCGAAGGCAGAGGTTTTCTCACCAACACCAGCGGGCCGGACAGCCACTGGCTCCAAAAATATATTCTTCCCGATGACCAGCCGGAAGTGATGGCAGCCATACAACAGGCCATCCGGACAAAAAGCGTATTTCAGTTGGAACACCGCATCCTGAAAGCAGACGGCGCCGTCGGCTGGACATTTTCACGCGCGGTCCCTATTGTCGATGGGAATGGCCAGATCACAGAATGGTTTGGTGCGGCAAGCGACATCACGGAAAAAAAAGCGCTTCTGACCCAGCTGGAAACCATGGTCGATCAACGGACCAGGGAACTCCAACGGTCAAACGAAGATCTTCAGCAATTTGCCCATGTAGCCAGCCATGACCTTAAAGAACCGGTCCGCAAGATCAGGACGTTCGGCCTCCGGTTGCAAAACGAACTGAGCAATTGCCTGAACGAAAATTCCCGCCTCTACACAGAAAAGATCCTCGAGTCCGCCAGTCGCATGTCCACGATGATCACAGGCGTCCTGACCTACTCCTCGCTCGATGCCACCGAGCAAGAGATCGCCTCGCTCGATCTCAACGACATCCTCGCCGATATCAGCAACGACCTCGAGGTCGCTATCCAACAAAAGGAGGCGTCGATCCGCTATGCCGGATTGCCGGCCATCCGGGGCGTCCGGGTCTTGATCTATCAGCTGTTTTATAATCTGATCAATAATTCCCTCAAGTTTTCCAAAGGATCGGAAAAACCCGTCATCACCATCGATGCGGACACCGTCGATCACCAGGGAACCGCCTATCACAGGATCGTCGTCGCGGACAATGGCATTGGCTTCGATCCCCGGCACAACGAAATAATCTTTAACACCTTTACCCGTCTTCATTCAAAAAGCAGGTACGACGGCACCGGTCTGGGACTTTCCCTGTGCCAAAAGATCGTCGAACGTCATAAAGGCTATATCCGTGCCGATGGAGAAAAGAACGTGGGCGCAAAATTCACCATTATGCTGCCCACGCAATCCATTTAGGCCGGCTTGCCGCCCACATCGCCAGGTCTGCCCCTTTGAGGCCGGCTTCCTTCCCCGTATCGCTAAGCCTGCCCCTTTTAGGCCGGCAAGCTCCACCCCTGCCGGTACGTCCGCCGCACGAACTGATTCGCATCGTCGAAATTCGTGATCTTCATATTCGGTCCATCCCATAATAACGTAATATGGCGTCCCGGCCAGGTATAGGCATTATGGCCCGTCCCCGAACCCGGTTTGCGAACATCATAGCTGCGGATGGCCAGATTCCCCATCAGCACCGTTTCCGCAAGCGGACCCGCGACCTTGAAGTTCGAGCTGAGATCCTTTTCCTTGTCGCTGCCATAACCCGCCATGCAGGCTTCGATCCAGGCATTGTAGTGACCCGTGATATCGGCCCCGGGGACCCGGGCGATCGTCTGGGGAACGTTCGTCTGCGCCGTCAGCGAGGTCGGTAGCAGTTGCGGATCACGGCCATATGTGCCGCACATCATCTTGCCTTTGGTGCCGATAAAAAGCGTACCATTGTCGCCGTCGCCGAAGATCTCCGAAGGTTTGAGCTCATCCGGCCGCTCCGGCTGGATCCCGCCGTCCATCCAGTGCAGCTTCACATCCGGCTTGCCGGCAGCCCCCTTGAACTTGAGCGTAATATGAGAGGACGGAGGACAGCTGTCGGGGAAATAGGCTTGCTGAAACTCCCCGGTATATACGCTGCCTACGCTACACTGCGCTTCCGTCGGATAAGTGAGGTCGAGCACCTGGAAAGCCGGCGCGATGATATGGCACCCCATATCGCCGAGCGCCCCCGTACCATAATCCCACCAGCCGCGCCAGTTAAAGGGTACCAGGTTGTCTACATAATCCTTTTGCGGCGCCGTTCCCAGCCATAGATCCCAGTCGAGTTCGGGCGGCACTGCCGCCTTTGTCGCCGGCCACTGAATACCCTGCGGCCACACCGGGCGATTGGTGAAGCAGAAGACCTCCGACACATCCCCGATCGCCCCCGCCCGATACCAGTCCACCAGCTGCCGCACGCCATCACCCGAAGCACCCTGGTTACCCATCTGCGTCACCACTTTATACCGGGGGGCGGCCTCGGTCAGCATCCTCACCTCGTAGATATCGTGGGCCAGCGGTTTCTGTATATAGACATGCTTGCCCAATTGCATGGCCGACATGCCGATCACCGCGTGCTGATGGTCGGGCGTTGAAACGGTGACCGCATCGATATGCTTGTGCTCCTTCTCGAGCATCTCGCGAAAGTCCTTGTAATACTTGGCGTTGGGGAATTTCTTCCGGGAGTCGGCGGCGCGGCGGTCGTCTACATCGCATAGGATCGCGATCTCGGCTTTACCAGTGCCATAAAGATAGTTGATGTCCGTCTCCCCTTTGCCGCCGACACCCACGGAGGCGATGATCAGTTTGTCGCTGGGCGCCCTATAACCCTTTCCACCCAGGACATGGCGGGGAACAATGTAAATACCGGAAGCTGCAAAAAGACCATTTTTCAAAAAACGGCGGCGCGAATCGTTGTGAACGGAGAATTTCTTAGGCATAACAGAAGGCCAGTTTTTAGTTGGTATGACATTGGCCTTCTTAAAATTAGGGGTTTTTCCCCATTTCCCGCGCCACGCCTTCGCCCAACCGCGCTCTCCGCGGCCCCGCCTGCCGTCTCAGTTATGTCCCGCCGGGATCGCCATATATTTCTTTCCCGCCAGGATCTGCCGTACAGCCCAAACCAGCTCGTGGGGCGCAGCATCCTTGCCAAGATAACCCGACGCCCCCGCCTGCAAGGCGCGCAGCACATCGTGTTCCCGCGTATAGATACTCAGGATCAGTACCGGCAGACCGGGATAATCCTCATGCAGCCGCTGCAAGGCAGCCCACCCGCCCCGATGCGGTTCCGGCAGATCTGAGATGATCATATCCCAGGACGTATCCTTGAGCTTGTCGGCTAGCTCCTCCCCCTCCTCGATCTCTTCGATCTCGGCATTCGGGTAGGCTTGCATTAAGATCTGCCTGACACCTTTTCTGATGATCGCATAATCATCAGCTAGTAGAATCCTGATCATGGTTCTTGTCGTTGAATCATTTTCTAATCACCGATCGGCTCCCGTTCGCAGCCACGCAGGTGCAGAAGGAAGCCTTACGGCATCGTTTGAATTAGAGTAAGACAGGTCAGAATACGTGCTGCAATTCAATGTTTCAAAAATTGCGCAACCGCAGCCAGGAACTAATGATTGATGAACTTCGCTCCCGGTACCGCCGGAAACTTCGCTCCCAGTACCGCCGGAAACTTCGCTCCCGGTACCGCCGGAAACTTCGCGTTTGCACGCCACCTTGCGGCTGTCTTCGGATTGCCCGGGAACGTTTCCTGGCCTTCGCAAGGCTCGTCCGTGGGTTAGAAGCCCCTTCAGGCCTCGGAAGGCGTGCTACAGATCAGATGAAGGCTATAATCAGAGATGGGATCCAACGACAAGATAAAGGGAATTGTTTATAAAATGGCCTTCGAATATTAAGTGAAAACCCCTACAACCTGTTTTTTTGACTATTATCAAAGTAGAACCACTCACTCGCTGTCGCCAGAATGCAAGGCCGATTCCATCTTGCCGCGGTCGGCAGCCGTAAAATGTCCGCGAAGATGAAAAAACAGTCCGCTGCCATCGTCGCCGACGATCACACACGCGATCTCTTCCATGACGTCGCCCTTGTCGCGCGAGAGCAGTTGCACCCGCCCCTGGCCCTTGCGGACCGAGAACCACTCTTCGAAATTGTCGGCCCTGAGCGAAGACGTTAGATCGGCCCATTCATTTGAAGCGCCGGGAGTTTTCTTTGCATCGATCACCAAACAGCGGACGGCCGTGATCCGCTTCAGCCAGCTGCCTTCCCCGCTATCCGAATGGTTTCCCGGGAAGCTGGCGGACAGCAGAAAACCCGGATCGAAATCCGCGTTGCCGTCACCATTGGCATGGTGATAATGCTCATAGAACCGATCCAGATGCGACGACTGCGCACAGGCGGAGAAGGTCAGGACCAGCACCAGCAGCGAGATACTTAGCTTTGTTATGTTCGATTTCATGGTTTGCGTTTTATGTCTTTAAGATTTTCCATTCCCTTGATGCCCATCTCGGAGGAAAGCCGCGATAGCTTGTCCAGGTCGATATCGCCGACAAAGCTCATCAGCGTGAATCCGTCGTCGTCTGCCGCGATCATCAGCAGCTCGCTGATCCTGTCTCCATTTTCTTTGACCATGAACCGCACATTGGTCCCGGTGCTGCGGACGGTGACCAGGTCTTCATATTGTTTGTGATCGATCAGCGTAAGGGCCTCTTTGAAAAAATGCCCGGGTGTCGTTCCGGTACTGAGTACCCGCAGGCTGTGCAGCCGGCTGACCGTCTGTTTCAGATCGGATGGGATCGTATCCCAGTTGACCTTCGACAAAAGCCGGAACATCCTTGGGCTCACCGAGATCACCGTAAAACGCGGATCGTCGACATATTTGCCAAAAAATTGACCGATCGCATCGTCCTGCGCAAAGGCGCCGGCGCCAAGCAACAGCAGCGGCGCCGCCAGGAGAAATCGTCGAAACTTTAATGTCTTCATAATCTTGATTTATTTTTCGTCCCTTGCAATCTGTCCCATCACCTGCCGCCGGCTCTCGTTCAGCTGACTCGACACGACGAGCAATGCCTGCCGCACGGCCGCCAGCGCCTGCTCGGGGTCATTGTATGTATCCCTGACCTGCTGCGAGCCGCTCGATATCACCGGGTTCACCGGTGTCGCGCCTGCCAGTCTGTTATCGCCCGGATTAGGTTGCAGCAAAAAAAGCCCGGCAAACACCACCACGATCGCCGCCGCCGCGGCAACCACTCCCGACCTAAAGGCCTTCCGAGAAAGCGACACCACCCGCGCCGGCCCCGCAAGCTCGTCCGCTGCCAAGCCTCCGGGTCGCCCAATAGTCCCCCTGTCACCTGCTAAATCCCCTGGCTCCCGATTAGTCCCCCTGTCACCTGCCCCATCCACCGGCTCGGCAGCCCTGTCACCTGCTAAATCCCCCCCAGCCCCATCCACCGGCAACCCGAGCCGACGCAGGATCAGCTCGCCAAACTCCGGACCGGCCGACACCTCCGCCTCCTCACCGAAATAAGCAAACAGATCCCGGTACCGCTCCAGCTCAGGATCAA
>DASZOW010000482.1:0-8567 GCA_035550615.1 Puia sp. | reverse complement strand
TCTCTTTGGCAACCACGGAAACATTTAAAGACCGGGCTGGAAAACTGATCTCTCAGACGGAATGGCATACCGTGGTCTTATGGAGGGGATTGGCCGAGCTGGCACAAAAATACCTCCACAAGGGAAGCCTTGTCTATATAGAAGGTCGGCTCAGAACCCGCAGCTGGGAAGACAAGGAAGGAAATAAAAAATTCGCCACGGAAGTAGTAGGCGATAACCTTATCATGCTTGATAAACGTACCGATGGGCCAGCGCATCCACCGATCCATCACCAGGAAGGCATGGAAGGCATGGGCGGATCCGATGCTGCCCCTCTAGGTGAGCCCTCCGAAGACCTGCCATTTTAGCCGTTGCCCGGAGCCGCCATTGATTAACGAAACCTGATTATTTTGGAGATCCCTTTGTTGCCTTTGATCATTAATCCCCAGGCTACCACTGTCCTGGCCATAGTTATCCTTTTTCTTCTCCTCCTCTCTTTTGTCCTCTCAGGGTCCGAAGTGGCTTTTTTTTCACTTACCTACAAGGATATCAATATCCTGAAAACCAAGCAGGATACCTCCTGGCGCCGCATCGTTTCCCTGCTCGAAGAGCCGAGGACGCTGCTCGCTTCCATGCTCATTGCCAACAGCATCATCAATATCGCCATCATCATCCTGGCGAATTTCCTTATAGACGAAATGGTCTTGCTCAAACAGAACTTTTGGTTGTTCGAATTCCTGATAAAGGTGATCCTCATAGGCTTTGTGATGATCCTGTTCGGCCAGGTGATGCCTAAGATCTGGGCCACGCAGAACAATCTGCAGTTCGCATATTATACCTCCGGGATCATAGAGCTCGTCCATCTCCTGTTCCGGCGGGTCAGCGGTTGGGCCGTTTCTCAGTCGGAAGGGCTCGAGCGGCTTTTTGGCCGTCAAAAAACGGGACTTATCATCGAAAAACAGATCGAACTCTCGGTCAAGAAAGAAGGTTCCGAAGACGAGCGCAATATCCTGAAAGGCATCGCCAAATTCGGCAGCATCACGGTGCGCCAGATCATGCGGGCACGGCTGGAGGTATGCGGAGCCGGCTATGCTCTGTCCTTTGCGGCGCTAAAAGAACGCATCGAAGAGCTGCATTACTCCCGCCTGCCTGTCTACAAAAGCAGCCTGGATGAATTGGCCGGCATGATCCATAGCAGAGACCTGATCGCCTATATCACCGAACCGGACAACTTTGACTGGCATAGCCTGCTGCGGCCGATCTATTTTGTCCATGAACACAAACTCATCGAAGATCTTCTGCAGGAGTTTCAGCAGAAAAAGATCCATTTTGCCGGTGTTGTCGATGAATTCGGCGGAACAAGCGGGATCGTTACCCTCGAAGATATCCTCGAGGAGGTCATCGGCGATATCCGGGATGAGTTTGACGAGGAAGACACAGGCAATGGAAAGATGGATGACGGCAGCTTTATCTTCGAAGGCCGGACCATGCTTCACGATGTCTGCAAGACGATGAACCTGCCCGTCGATACCTTCGATAAGGTCAAAGGGGACAGCGATAGCCTCGCCGGACTTATGCTCGAGCTTTCCGGGGATATTCCCAGGGTCGACGATGTCCTCCATTCCGGAGATTTTCAATTCACTGTGCTGGATGCCGACAACAGCCGGATCAAAAAAGTAAAAGTGGCTATCCGGCCCCAATCTTAAAAATTAAGCGCTGATGTCCGTTCTTCGTTTTTCCTTATTATGTCTTTTCTTTCTTTCCTGTAACAGTGTATACACGCCCAAACGGCGGGGTTATTTCAAGATCGATTTTCCACAGCATAAATACCAGGTCTTTAACCAGCCGGGCTTCCCCTATACATTCGAATACCCGGTGTACGCAAGGATCGTCAGGGACACCAGCTTTTTCGATACGGTTCCCGAAAACCCCTATTGGATCAATATTGATTTTCCGCAGTTCAACGGGCGTATCTATATCAGCTACAAGGCAATAGGACCGAACAAGTTCGAGAAGCTGCGGGACGACGCCTTCAAGATGACCTTCAAACATGCCGTCAAAGCCAGCTCCATCGACCAGACCATGATCCAGACCCCCAACGGCATCGGTGGCATCTATTTCAATGTCGGCGGGAATGCCGCCACGGCCAATCAGTTCTTCCTCACGGATACCACCCGCAATTTTCTCCGCGGCGCTCTCTATTTCGATACCACACCCAACGAAGATTCCCTGGGTATCGTCAATCAATTCCTGGAAAAGGACATGCAGCATCTGATCAACACCTTCAAGTGGCGGGATAGCGGCCCTGCAACCGCCGCTGCGCCGCATAAATGACGTATCTTCGTATTATGATTGCGATAGACAATATTCTGGTAAGTGACGAAGTGATACGCGAGCAATTCGTGTGCGATCTGCTCAAATGCAAGGGCGGGTGCTGTGAAGACGGGGACGCCGGCGCTCCCCTGGAAAAAGATGAATTGGACCGGATCAATGAGGTCTATGAGATCGTCAAACCCTATTTGACCGCCGCAGGGATCAAAGAGATCGAAAAAAATGGCCGGTATCAATACGACCGCGAATTCGGCTGGGTGACGCCCACTATCGAAGGCAAGTTGTGCGCCTACGGTTTCAAGGATGAAAAAGGAATCATCAAGTGCGGGATCGAGCAGGCCTGGTACGATGGAAAGATCAGCTGGAAAAAGCCGATAAGCTGTCATCTTTACCCGATAAAAACAGGCAAGACCAGGGCTGGAGAAGTAGTGAACTATGAACCCCGGGATACGATGTGCCGCCCCGGCTGTGTCCAGGGCAAAAAGCTGAAGGTCCCGGTCTATGTTTTTTTAAAAGAGGCCATAATCCGCAAGTACGGCGAAGAGTTCTACGGGATATTGGCAAAGATCGCGGAAACCCATTTTACAGAAAAGGCTGAAAAGAAAAGATCATGACAGATACCGCTGCCAGTTTTATTGCCCGTAGCACGGTGAAGGCGGAAGACATGGACCATCGTAAAAAGATCAATTTCAACATTGGTCGGTACAATACCGCGGTGCCGCAGGGTAAACAGCAATTCGCCGAGCTCAATCTCGCACGGGAACGGGCAAAGAATATCAAGTGGCGGGCACTGGAAACGCTCGACCAGCAGCTGGAGGAATTCGAGTCCGCCTTCACAAAACGCGGCGGCAGGGTCATCTGGGCGGAGAATACCAAACAGGCATTGCAGGAGATCCTGGCGATCTGTAAAGACAAACATTGCCATACCGTCGTCAAGAGCAAGAGCATGGTCACCGAAGAGATCAAGCTCAACCATTTTTTGGAAGAGAATGGCATCGAAAGTGTCGAGACCGATCTCGGGGAATATATCCAGCAGCTTGACGGCGAACCTCCTTATCATATCGTGACGCCGGCCATGCATAAAAGCAAGGAAGACGTCGCCAAGCTATTTTATGAGAAGCTGAATACCCGGCCCGGACTTACTCCCGAACAGCTTACGCTTGTAGCCAGGGAAAAGCTCCGGAAAAAATATGTTCAGGCCGAAATAGGGATCACCGGCGCAAATTTTATTATCTCCGATATCGGCGGCATCGCCGTTACGGAAAATGAGGGCAACGCCCGGCTAAGCGCGGCCTTTCCAAAGACACACATCGTTATCGTCGGTTTGGAAAAGGTCATCCCTTCCATGACGGATCTCGGGCTTTTCTGGCCCTTGCTGGCTACCTATGGTACCGGTCAGCGGGTTACCGTTTACAATACGATCATCACCGGGCCCCGTCAGCCGGGCGAGCCGGATGGCCCCGACGAAATGATCCTGATCCTGCTCGACAACGGCCGCACCAATATTCTCGCCAATGCCAAAGCCAGGGAGAGTCTTTATTGTATTCGCTGCGGCGCCTGTCTGAATGCCTGCCCCATCTACAAGAATATCGGCGGCCACAGCTATGGAACGACCTATAGCGGCCCTATAGGTTCCGTGATCACACCCCATCTCAAAGACATGGGTGAGTGGAAACATCTGAGCTATGCCTCCTCCCTTTGCGGTAATTGTACCGAGGTCTGTTCGGTCAAGATCAATCTGCACGAGCTGCTGCTGGACAATCGCTACGAAGCAGTGGAAGACGGCTATGCCACCTGGTCGGAGAAGATAGCCTGGAAGGTGTGGAGAAAGGCGAGCCTCAACCGCAATATGATGAACATGGGCAACGCACAGCTCAAGAACTGGATGGTCAACAAGGCCTTCAAGGCCTGGACGGCTCACCGGGATAAGCTGGATTTTGCACCGAAAACCTTCAATCAGCGCTGGAAGGCGGAACGGCCATCTTAAGACATGGTCCTGTATGCCCCTCATATCACACCGCGTTTACGGTATATCGTCGATTTTTGCAGCCGGGAACAGTTTGATGAACCCATCCGGCTGACGTCGGATAAAGAAGCCTTTCTTGCACATCCCGGTCCACGCATCAATTATTCTTCGGAAGCCATCGACAAGGTATTTTCCATCGTCCCCGTTTCATTGCTTTTCGAGACGGATATCCGCCCGCAGCCGGTCGAATGTTTCGAGGTCAATGGCCGCAAAGCATTTTTCGCCTCGTCCGGCGATCTTCCTTTTGACATTTTTGCCGCCACGTTCTACCTGATCAGCCGCTATGAAGAATATCTGCCGCATGCAAGGGACGAATATGGCCGGTATGCCCACACCGGATCCCTGGCCTGGCGGGAAGGTTTTCTCGACATCCCGCTCGTGAATTATTGGCTGCAGGACCTCCGGGATGCCCTGGCCCATTCCTATCCCGATCCGGGTTTTCGTTATCCAAATTTTAAATTCATCCCCACATACGATATCGACTCCGCCTTTTCTTATCGTTTCAAGGAATGGTGGCGTAACCTGGGCGGCGGATTGAAGTCCCTGCTCAAGGGCCGATGGGCTGCCGTCGGGGAACGGATCAGGGTGCTCCGTGGACTGCAGCAGGACCCCTTCGATGCTTATGAATGGCTGGATTCCCTGCACCTGTATTGCCGGTTGCGACCATACTATTTTTTTCTGGTAGCTGCGCGGTGCAAAGGAGTCGACCGGAATCTGCCTCCCTCATCGCCCGGTTTCCGGGAACTTATCCAGTATCACGGCGCGGGATACCGGCTGGGCATCCATCCCTCCTGGCGGAGCGGCGATGACGAGCGTCTTTTGCAGGAAGAGATCGAGTGGCTCGAGGTCATCAGCGGCCAAACAATCAACCGCAGCCGTCAGCACTATATCCGGTTCTCCCTGCCCCAGACCTATCGGCGCTTGCTGAGACACAACATTACCCGGGATTTCTCCATGGGCTACGGCAGTATCAACGGTTTCCGCGCTTCTGTAGCCTCGTCCTTTTCCTGGTATGACCTCGGGAAAGAGGAAGCCACGGATCTGCGGGTCTTTCCTTTCTGTTTTATGGACGCCAACTCGTATTATGAGCAAAAGTATACCCCTTCACAGGCAATGAGTGAGCTGTTGCACTATTACCGGCATACCCGCAAGGTTAACGGACTGATGATCACCATCTGGCACAATAGCTTTTTGGGCGCCGATCCGGCTTTCGCCGGCTGGCGCGAGGTCTATGAGATCTTTTTAAAAGAAGAGGTGTTCTGGAACCCTTGATCCTGCGCTTTCTCCACTGCGGCCTTGCGCCGGTTAATGTTTGAAATGCCTGATCCCCGTGATCACCATGGCCAGCTTGTTTTCCACGCAATAATCTATCGAGTCTTTATCGCGGATAGAGCCACCCGGCTGGATAAACGCCGTGACGCCGGCTGCATGGGCGATCTGGACGGAATCATTAAAGGGAAAAAAGGCATCGCTGGCCAGAACGGCGCCATGCAGATCGAAACTGAACTGACCCGCCTTCGCAATGGACTGACGCACCGAATCTACCCGGCTGGTCTGTCCACAGCCTTTGCCGACCAACTGCTGGTTCTTGACGAGGGCGATGGCATTCGACTTCAGATGCTTGCACACGATATTGGCAAAAGCCAGGTCCTTCTTCTCGGCATCGGTGGAAGGCCGGCCGCCGGATTCTTTCCATTCCGTGTAATTGCCTTCGTCTGTTTGCTGCTGCAACACGCCATTGAGCAGCGAGCGGTACTGGCTGCCGGCGCCGATCTTCGTCCTCTGCACCAGCAGGATGCGGTTCTTCCTGGACTTCAGCGTCGCCAGCGCATCCGCATCGAATGCAGGAGCGATCAACACTTCGAAGAAGATCTCATTGATGGCTTCCGCCGTGGCTTTGTCCACCGCTACGTTGCAGGAAAGAACACCGCCGAAAGCGCTCTCCGGGTCTCCGGCCAGCGCAGCATCCCAGGCCTCTTTCAAAGTAGGCCGGATGGCTACGCCACAGGGATTGGTGTGCTTTATAATGGCAAATACCGCATCTTTTCCGATGGCGCCGCTGAATTCCTGCGTCAGCTGAACCGCCGCATCCACATCCACCAGGTTATTATAAGACAGCTCCTTGCCGTTGACCTGGTCAAAGATATCTTCCAGCCGGCCAAAGAACCGTGCCGATTGATGCGGGTTCTCGCCATAGCGGAGTGTTTTCGGCGAAGGCGCCGACTCGAGAAAATAATCTTTGCCCTCCGGACTGAAATAGCGGGCGATGACCACGTCGTAATGGGCGCAGACCTCGAAGGCTTTGGCCGCCAGCATCCGGCGTTGTTCCAGCGTCGTCTCGCCATTTTGTTCATTAAGGATCTTTTCCAGCCAGGCATATTCCGTTTTGGATGCGATAACGGCTACATCTTTGTGATTCTTGGCCGCAGCGCGGATCATGGACGGGCCGCCGACGTCTATCTTCTCGATAATGGCCTTATCATCTTTGGTACTGGCCACCGTTTCCTCAAAAGGATATAGATCTACGATCACCAGATCGATCTCGGGAATATGATATTTCGACATTTCTTCTACGTCCGACGGCAGATCCCGCCTGCCCAGGATGCCCCCGAAAACAGAAGGGTGGAGGGTCTTGACCCTGCCTCCCAGGATGGAAGGATAGGTAGTCAGATTTTCTACCGGTACACAGGGTACACCCAGCGTCTCGATGAACTTCTGGGTGCCTCCGGTAGAGAAGATAGTTATCCCTAGCTGATGTAGTTTTTTTACTATTGTTTCCAGGCCATCCTTATAAAAGACGGAAATAAGCGCCGATTTTATCTTCTTGTTCATAATGCCGAGAAAGGTATGAGGCGCGAAAGTACGAAAACAGACATGAAAAAACCGGCCGAAGGCCGGTTTAAACATTTTTGAATGGTAACAGCAGGTAAGCCACAGAAGTTTTCTCATGCGTACCCAAGGGGCTACGCCAGGCGCTTTATATATTGTAGTCGAACATCAGCATACATACCCAAACACGCTTTAGAATAAAACAGGATAAGGTGTTAATGGTTATGTATGCTGTTGCTTACTAAACAATTCAGTTTCAGGTCCTGCGTGATATTTTTTTAAAGGATATCAAAAATTAAAAACGGGACATGCGGCAACCTCTCCCTCTAAATGTCCAATAAATATTCGATAACCGGTGAAAATGCCGGCTGAAAAATGACCCGTATTTTTTTTGCGTAAAACGCGCAAATAAAGCCTACGTAAAACACGTGCGAATTGCTGAGATTTTTACTGTTTTTTTTCTGCACAAAAAGCGTTTTTTTTGTCATATTTTGCTCCTGATTGTTTGATCCCCTTTATTTTACGGATAATATTAATTTATAATTAGGTGATTTATATTTCCTTGTGTTCACGACTCGAGGATGTTCAGGGATACTTTTACACCAGCAAATTATTCTTCAACATTCTAAAAACAGTCAGCTATGAACACTATTGCAAAAAAATCCGTAAATGCCGAGAATTATGTCTCCAAGAGCCAAATGAACGTCCTGACCTCCGGTTACAAACAAGAGCGTTGGGCCGCGAACACCGAGCGTCTGGGCCGGGCTGATTCTCTGAGCATTTGGTATACGGTAGAGGAACTGGAAAACTTTCTTAACGAGGTAAAAGCAAACGGTGGAAACGGCGTTCGCATACATTTTGGCGTATTCCCCCAGGGTTACCGGAAACCCGAGCTGGAAGGCATGCAGACCGTAGTCATGGTCGCTAACCGCAGCAAGGACGGCTCCCTCCAAAACGCCAAAGAACTCCTGGTTAACAGGAATGGCCGCCCCGAGATCCTAGCCATGGACGGCCCCATCCCCTGCCCGCCCTATTGCGGCACCGGTGGTAACGGTCTGGGTAAATCATCCCTAATCGTTCGCGAAGACGACAGCCTCGAAGTCATCTAGTCCAAGGAGAAACACTGAATTGTTCAAATACGCATGCCCCCGGCCATTCCGGGGGCATTTTTCTATGGAAAAAGAAAAGGAAATACTGTTATATTGTAAAGAAATATTCAATTTGGACAGTGTTTTCTACTTTTCGCCAATCTTTGCCGGCATCGCTTTCCTGGCCAGCCTGACTATTTTTTTTGCCCGTGTGGATGCCAAAAATTCGTATCTCAGGATATTCTCCATCTTTCTGCTGGCCAACCTGGTTACCGAAATCATCACCGGCTACAAAGCCTGGAAAGGCACGAATA
>DASZOW010000481.1:0-6443 GCA_035550615.1 Puia sp. | reverse complement strand
CGTCAATCACAATAAAGTGCCGATACCGAGTATCGAGAAATGGAATCATGTGACACCGGATGAGATCCACCCGGGCATGCATCTTATCGTAGGTTATCTCAAGGTGAAGACGGCGCTGTCCGCTTTGGCGACGAACCGGCGTCCTGCTGCAGAGGCTTCCGTCGAGTCCGGCAGGCAGGCTCCCGCAGCGTCGAAACCAGCTGCGGTTATGACAGACAAAGCCGGGGAGGATGAGGCGCCTGCTGCGAACCGGTCTACTACCACGACCATGCCTGCCGCCAACCCGTCTGCTACTACGACCTTGCCTGCGACGACCGCACCGGCTGTAACGACGACTACACAAACGCCGCACTTCGACGGCGGAACTTTCAAAACCGACTTCACCGACGGCGGCAGATCGGTCTCGGGTCAGGCCGGCGTTTTCAAAAGCACCAGCGGCTGGCAGGATGGAAAATATTATGCGTTGATGAATAATGCTACGGTCGGCACCATCGTCAGGATCACCGACCCGGCGACAGGCAAGACGGTCTATGCGAAAATCCTGGGGCAGCTGCCTGAAATGAAGGAGAGCGCCGGTCTGACCATCCGCATCAGCAACGCGGCCGCCGCCGAGCTGAACCAGAGTGCGGATGGCCGCTTCAATGTACAGATTAATTATTAGCGGCCGGAAAACGATAGCCTCGAAGAAAATCGCCAATGGCCATTTTCTTTTTTCCTTCCAATTGAAGTTCGGTGATGCGTATCCAGCCGTCGGCCGTTGCAAATCGCAGATAGGTCTTGCCATCGGTATCGTAATGGCCCACCGCCACCGACGGATGATGACCGGTCCCATTGGACGGCGCGGGTATCAGGCTTCCTGAGCGGCGAAGCTCTTTTTCCGATCTGAAGATCTTCAGCGTCTTTCCATCCAGCGAAGTAAACGCGGCCGGGAACGGCGACAGCCCACGAATGAGATTATAGATATCGACGGTGGACCTGTTCCAGTCGATGCGACAGGTCTCTGTAAAGATCTTCGGCGCATGTTTCAGATCGGGCGGATTTTCCTGAGGCACGCCGTGTAGTGTTCCAGCCGCCAGCCCCTGGATGGTCCTGACCAGGAGACGCGCGCCAATCCCCATGCTACGGTCGTGCACATCGCCGGCCGTATCGGTATCCGAGATCGGGAACCGGTCCTGGAGCAACAGGTTTCCCGTGTCGATCTCGTGCTGAAGCCTGAATGTCGTTACTCCGGTAACCGATTCACCATTGATGACGGCCCAGTTTATCGGCGCCGCGCCACGGTATTGCGGTAGCAACGATCCATGGAGGTTCACGGTGCCCATGGGCGGCATGTTCCAAACGATCTCCGGCAACATCCGGAACGCTACCACGATCTGCAGATCGGCATGCAGCGCCCGCAGCGTCTCCAGGAATGCGGGATCACGCAGCTTCTCCGGCTGCAGGATGGGCAGTCCCCTGGAGGCCGCATATTTCTTTACCGCGCTTTCGGTGAGTTGCATGCCGCGGCCGGCGGGTTTATCCGGCGGCGTTATCACGGCGACAACATTGAGCCCCGCTTCCAGGATGGCGTCCAGGCTGGCGACGGCAAATTCCGGCGTTCCCATGAACACGATACGGGGGTAGGCGGCGGAGGCGGAGCGACCGGGAGTAGACAGAGGACCCGGTTCGGGGCCGGGGTTGTCATGGGAGGCGGTGTTGCGATGCGGATCACTCGGCATAGAGCAGATATTTTTTTCTGATCGTCTTAAAATGTCCAAGCGCCGGCTCCCAGGTCTTGCGGATCTCTTCTTCGGTTAGCCCCTGCCGTAACTGCCGGCGTAATTCCGAGGACCCCGCCAGCCTGTCGAACCCGCTACCATTGCCATTGAAGAAATGATCTTTGTCGGGGTAAAGACTATAGGCCTCGATCAACCATCGGAGCGACATTTTGTTGCCCGTGACCGCCGCCACATCGATGCCGCTCAGGTCATACCCATAACAGCGTTGTCCCATCAGCGGCGGCTTCGTTGCGCCGGGAACGCTTTCCGGCGTAAAGCTAAAAAGGCTGTCGGGGAACTTCGGGTTACCGAAAACCTGGAAGGGCTTTGGCGTCCCGCGTCCCAGACTGATCACCGTCCCCTCGAAAAAGCAAAGGGAGGGATACAACCAGACACTTTGCATATTCGGCAGGTTGGGAGAGGGTTTCGTCGGCAAAGTATATTTAGTGTGATGTGTATAGTTCTTGCAGCGGATGATCGTGAGCTTGAAATCCGGGGTTTGTTTTACCCAGCCTTCTCCGAGTAACATCCGCGCATATTCGCCTATCGTCATCCCGTATACGACCGGGACCGGCTGCGAACCTACAAAAGAACGGAAGGCCGTATCGAGCACGGGCCCGTCGACATAAGAGCCGTTTGGATCCGGCCGGTCGAGGATGATCAAGGGACGATGATTTTCGATGGCCGATTCGAGGTAATGTTGCAACGAGGATATATAAGTGTAGAAACGGACCCCGACATCCTGTATATCGTAGAGCATGACGTCGACGTCTTTGAGGTCGTCTGCGCTGGGCTTTCTTTTAGGGCCATATAGCGAGACGATGGGAATACCCGTGCTGGCGTCCCTCTGGTTGCCTACGGTAGCGCCCGCATCGGCATCGCCGCGAAATCCATGTTCGGGGGAAAAGATCTCTACGATATTGATGCCTTTTTTTACTAATGTATCCACAAGATTGACGCCGTTGATCACGGATGTGGCATTGGCAAATACGGCTACGCGCTTGCCCCGGAGTTGAGGAAGATAACGATCCATCTGGTCTGCACCCGTCAGCGGCTGTGCTTTTGCCAGCAGGTGGATCGAGAGTACGGTTAAAAAGAAAAAGGTCCTTTGCATGGTTTTTGCTACGTTTCGGTTTTAGGCGCAATTTAATTATTTAATCCTACCTTGCAGCAAAACCGCGATTCTTAAAACCGTCCGATGTGGCGGCGTTAAATATCAACACATGGCACAAGAAGTGAAAGCAGGAGATACTGTCAAGGTCCATTATCACGGCCGTCTCACGGATGGAACGACGTTCGATTCTTCGGAGGGTCGCTCGCCGCTGGAATTCGAAGTAGGCAGTGGTATGGTGATCAAAGGATTCGATGAAGGCGTAATGGGGATGACCGTAGGCCAGAAAAAAACCATCGAGATCCCGGTGGATGATGCCTATGGACCGAGGGACCCCGAGGCGATCATCGAATTCCCTATCGACCGCTTTCCTGCAGGTATGCAGCCCGAAGTAGGTATGCAGCTGGCGATGAACAATGGCCAGGGGCAGCAGATCCCCGTTGTCATCGTCGAGGTCAAACCCGATGTGGTGGTATTGGATGCCAACCATTCCCTGGCAGGTCAGGACCTGATCTTCGATCTCGAGCTCGTAGACATCAAGAGCCCGTCCCGCATCATTATGCCTTAGGAGTCTTTCGATTCCCGGAAGCCGCAGAATTTGTCGTTGCCGTTGGATTTGCAGAAGCCGCACCAGGCGTGGCCGCCGCGGGATTTGCAGAAGCCGCAGCCGGATTAGCCGGAACCGCGTTACGCGTGGCCGCCGTGGGATTTGCCGGAGCCGTTGCTGCGGGGACAGTTACGATGCTATACTTCCGCTCAAAGGCCCAGATGATCAGGAACAGCGTGATGAACGCCGTGACCGTGGTCAGGATGGACCCTTCCAGCCCGAAATCACCGCCGGTGATAAAAAGATCTCCTTTAGTTTCCGGGACCAGCAGGGAAGGGAAGACGAGTCCGCTCACGCGGAACCCAAGGATCGGTCCCTGAAAGAAATTCCAGCTGAGATGCAGGAAAAATGAGAACCAGAGATTGCGGGTATAGATATAATTAGCGCCCAACAGCAGACCGGCCAGGAAAAGATTGACAAAGGCGAGCGGATAGATCTCCGGGCTGGTGAAATGAAAAGCGGCAAAAAGCACGGACGAGATGACCAGTGCGACCCATTTATTGGGAAAGGATTGCATCAGATTATCCAGCACATATCCCCGGAAGACAAACTCTTCGGAAAAGGCGATCAGCGCCATCATCCCCAGCGATACAAAAAGGGACTGAGGATCCCATACGATATCCACCCATTTCAGATGCCCGCTGGCCCACATGAGCAGCGCGGCGACTCCGAGCACGCCCGGTCCGAGGAATAAGCCGGTCAGCGCTTCGCCGGTGAACCCGTCCGGCGACCAGCCCAGATCCCGAAAACCGCGGCGGTCGATGAATACCCGGAACAGGCCGACGCTGATCACCCCGATGGCAAATTCCAGCAGGACCATCAACCATAGATCATTACCCGTCAACAAGCCTTCCAAGGTAGAGAGTAGTCCTGTTTTTAGCTGGTCGGCGGTAACACCGGCCAATAGAATCACCACCGGGATGGTGATGATCAGGGTGAGCACGGAAAAAGCCACGGCAAAAAGCAATACTCGCATCCACCCCAGGCGGATCACCGGATTTTTTATAACCTGATCAGACATAGGTATTATATTCGCCAGGTAATTTAATGAAAAATGTTTGAGAACTACGCTTTTACTGTTGCGGAAAGATTTCTCCGCTATGTACAGATCGATACGCAGAGCGATCCGCAGTCGAAAACTTATCCGTCTACCGAAAAACAAAAAGATCTCGGGCGTATCCTTGTTCAGGAACTGCAGGCCGCCGGTGTCGCCGATGCCGAGCTGGATGAATTTGGATATGTCTATGCCACGCTGCCGGCCACTGTGGCCAAATCGACACCCGTTATCTGTTTCTGTGCACATATGGACACCGCACCGGATTGTACGGGCAAGGGTGTAAGACCCATAGTCCATCAGCATTATGACGGTGGTGATATCGTCCTGCCCGATGATCCCACCCAGGTCATCCGCGTCCGCGAGCATCCTTATCTGGCCAGCCGGAAAGGAGACGATATCATCACGGCCAGCGGGACGACATTGTTGGGGGCCGATGACAAGGCCGGTGTTGCGGTCATCATGGATATGGTGCATTTTTTTATTCAACATCCGGAAATAGAGCATGGGAAGATCAGGATCCTTTTTACTCCGGATGAGGAGATCGGCAGGGGTGTAGACAAGGTGGATCTCGTGAAGCTGGGCGCCGATCTTGCCTATACGCTGGACTCCGGCGAAAGAGGAATGCTGGAAGACGAGACCTTTTCGGCAGACGCCATGATGATCACGTTCCACGGTATCAGCGCCCACCCGGGCTATGGCAAGGGCAAACTGGTCAATGCGGTCAAGGTGGCCGCGCATTTTGTGGACCTGCTGCCTAAGGACGAATGGTCGCCCGAAACTACCGATGGCCGTTATGGCTTCGTCCATCCCGTGCGGATCGGCGGTCTTGCCGAAAAAGCTACGGTGGAATTCATCATCCGGGATTTCTTTACGTTCAAGCTAAAGGCATATGAAGAATCCCTGAAGAACAGGGTAGAGGAAGCTCTTGCCGCATTTCCCGGCGCTACTGCCGAGATTAGCTTCACCGAACAATACCGGAACATGAAGGAGGTGCTGGACCAGCATCCACGGATCACCGAATATGCGGCCGAGGCCATCACGCGCGCCGGACTGGAAGTGCATCGGAGCAGCGCCCGCGGCGGCACCGACGGATCACGGCTTTCTTTTATGGGACTTCCCTGTCCGAATCTCTTTACCGGCGAGATGGCCTTCCATGGCAAACATGAATACGTCAGCGTCCAGGACATGCAGAGGTCGGTGGAGACGATCGTGCACCTGGCTTGTATCTGGGCCGAGAAAGGCTGAAACCGGCGTGGCGCTGGGTGTTATTAATTCGGCCTGACCACAAGGCGTGCATAGAGGATGCCGCCGCGCATCTGTACCCGAACGAAATAGACTCCGGCCAGGACACTCCGAAGGCGCCAGGACAGGGTATTGTCGCCGGGGGTCAGGGAGATCTCCCTGGTTCCGATAAGCTGTCCCGCCATATCGATCAGCGAAACTCTCGCCTGTCCGGCGGATGGCGACGGCACAACCAGCGTAATGGCTGAATTGGGCGCCGCGGGATTGGGAAATACCTGAAAGCGACCGGCAGCCAGCAGCCCGACCAGCACGATCTGAGAGAACATCGTCGCGCCGCCGGAAGTTACCGCCCTCACCCGGTAGTATAGCTTCGGCGCGATCAAGCCAGGGTCCGACACCGTATAAGACCCGGACATATCGGCGTCTACTGACGCAAAGGTTTCGAAATCGATGCCGTCCGTCGATCTTTCCGCATAGTAGACACCGTTAGCCCCAGGACCGCCCGCAGGCACCCAGTGCAACCGAACGCTACTGCCTTGATCCGTGGCAGTCAGATCGGTGACCCCCAATGGAAGTACCGAGGCGCAGGAACTACAGTTCGAAGTTACCTGGGCCGATCCCCAGCCGCCTACACCCGTAACGGTAGTGCTGCCGCCCTGACAAACATGG
>DASZOW010000480.1:0-4378 GCA_035550615.1 Puia sp. | reverse complement strand
CGGACAGGATCAAGAGGGCGTTAAATCCTAAGGAATAGGCGGAGATGCGTGCGTTTTCGGCGTGGGTACCAGCGAGTCTGCGGGGACGGTGAGACTGATAAACTTTTTGAGGTGATCGTCATAATATTTACATCGTACGCTTCCCCGGTTTTCATACACCTCTTCTACTATCAGCTTGATATCCAGCAAGCCGGGAAAGGTTACTTCTTCTCCCACCTTTAAATGAGTAAACATAGGCATTGATTTAATGGTGATTGATAAGCCTTACGTGTATAAATTTAACGTATTCCCGGGGTTTTCCAGGTATCAACCCGGGGGATATCGCCATTAACTATGTGTCATACAGTAAAGATTGAAATTTAAGGTTTTCGGGATGCGGTACCCTTGGTATGCGCCTTGCTTAAGTAGTTTAAACGAATCTTATGCAAAACCTGGAAAAATACCCTGGCTTACCGGAGGGGACCCGGGGACGATATAATCGCCGCAGGCTGGTGATATTGATGGTGATCATCTTTGTGGTGGTGCTGTCATTTTTTGCGGGCAGGGTTACAAGCAGTAGTAAGACTTATATACAGCCGGGGAATCCGAGTACGTTGCAGCATCCGGGTTCGGACAGGGCGGGGATACCGCCGTCGCCGCCGGATTCGCTGTCGCCGTGAGGTGAATGTTGCGTGGGGTTGGCGCGGGGCGCAGGTGGGGCGCGGGGCGCAGGTAAGGCGCGGGGCGGCAGGGCGGCTAGGTAGAGCCGCGAGTGGACAGGCGGCACAGGTGAGCAAACGGCAGGCGGCCGGCAGCGGTAAGAGCGCAGGAATACTAGCATATTAATTGCATTTAAAAACAGCATAACCTTACATCTATGCTTCATCATTCTCCCAACTATGGTTCTTCCGCCGGGTCTTTTGGCGGCGATTTTGGAGGTTCTTCTGACCGTTCTTCCGAACGGGGTTTTGGAGGAGCTTCGGGCGACGCTTCGGGTAGTTCCGACGCTGCCGGCAGTTTTGGTGGTTCGAGCGGTTCGGGTAGCTCCGGCGGTTCCGGCAGTTTTGGTGGTTCCGGCGCTTCGGGTAGTTCCGACGCTGCCGGCAGTTTTGGTGGTTCGAGCGGTTCGGGTGGCTCCGGCGGTTCCGGCAGTTTTGGTGGTTCCGGAGCTTCGGGTAGTTCGGGCCGTTTCGGTCGGACTTCGGCAGGTTCTTATGGCAGGGGGCCCACGCGTTCTTCTGCCGCTGGTGGTTTCGGCGCTTCGGGTCGTTACGGGGCCGGCTCTTCCGGCCGCAGCGTAAATGTGAGCGACGAGGGGCGGGTGATATCGGCCGTTGCGGGGTCGCTGCTCCTGTACTTCGTGGCCAAAAGGCACAAGTTCGAGTCCTTTCTGCTGCTTGGCGGGTCGTACCTGCTGTACCGGGCGATCTCGGGCCATTGCCCGGTGTCCGACGCAATAAAAAATTCGCGTCATGAGCCGGCTTCCGGGTCGAACGTCAATATCCGGACGCATGTGATCGTAAACAAGCCTCGTTCGGAGGTATATGCTTTCTGGCGGCGGCTGGAGAACTGGCCGCTGTTCATGCGTCATCTCGAGAATGTCGACGAACTGGACAATACGACTTCCGCGTGGCGGCTAAAGCTGCCGGGTATGGGCGAGGTGCGATGGGAGGCCAGGATCGTCAAGGAGGAAAAGGACAATGAGCTATCGTGGCATTCTGTTCCCGATGCACCTATCGAGAGCACGGCGAAGATCAACTTCTCCGACACGCCCGCTGGCGCGACACGTATCGACGTCATGCTTTCCTACCGGGCGCCGGCCGGCGCTATCGGGGAGCGGTTATCGAGGCTGCTGACGCCCGCCTTCCGCGAAAAGGTCGACGATGATATCCGCAATTTCAAGCATTATTTCGAGAACGTCGGGGTCTCCGGCGTCTAAGCCATGCTCAGGAAAAATAAACAACGGCGTTATCTTGCCAAGAAGGAAAAGCAGTGGCGGCAGGAGCTCAAGGCCTTCGGGGCTTCTCAGGACGACGAGGCGTTACACCGGCTGCGGGTCGCCTTAAAGAAGATGAAGGCCTTTGCACGATTTTCGACGGCATGTTCCGGCAAGGATTCGATGAAGGATTTCGACCCGCTGAAAAAGGTCTTCCATCAGGCGGGGACGATCCGGGATGCCGGCAATCACATTCATCTACTCGAGCATTTCCATCCGGCGCCGGACACCTACAAAAAGGAGCAGGAGCATATCCAGCACGAGGCTTCGGATCGATTTGTCGGACAGCTGGATCAATACGGGAAACAGGGAAAAAAGGCAGGCCGGCGTCTGCTGGCGGATATCCGCGCGATCCGGTTCGGCTGTATCCGGGATTGGTATGGCAGGCAGCTGATCGGTGTCGCCGTGGGTCTAACGGCGTCGGGCAACCGCCTGCATAAATCGCGTAAAAAGATCAAGGAACTGCTTTATGTGCTGAGCTTTTTGCCTTCGAGGCTGGTCCGGCGATTACGGTTGAACGAGGATTACCTGGACCGGCTGCAGGACGCCATCGGGCAGTGGCATGATGCGATGATCGTGGCTTCGGAGTGGGCAGGGAAAGATCTTGCCGGCAGCCAGGCCATGGTCCGGGAATGTCATCAAAAAGAGGCGGCCGTCCGGGAACTGGCCGGGGATTTTTACAGGCGGGCACATTTGGATTGATCGATTTACCCAGGGAGACATTCGCACACCCGGATCGATATGGCTCAGGCAGACCGACATTCGTTCGCCGGATCGATTCAGCTATTGAATTTGTTATGGCCAGGCCCAACCTTGCTATCTATAGCGCGCTTGGCGCAGACATCCTGATCGCGATCACTAAATTCGCGGCAGGGATTGTTTCCCGCAGCTCAGCGATGATCGCCGAAGGAGTCCACTCCCTGGTGGATACGGTGAATGAATTGCTGCTACTTTACGGCATCCATCGAAGCAATAAGGAAAGAGATGAGGACCACCCCTTTGGGTATGGACGGGAGCTGTATTTCTGGTCCTTTATCGTGTCGATCCTGATCTTTTCTTTTGGGGCCGGCGTGGCGTTCGTACAGGGATATCTCCATCTTAAACAGCCGGCAGCCATGGGATCGATGACGTGGAATTATATCGTGCTGGGATTTTCTTTCCTTTTCGAGGGCATCTCCTTCCTGATAGCGTTCAGGAAATTTCGTAAGACTACCCAACAACCAATGTGGACGGCGATCATCGAGAGTAAGGACCCCACCGATTTTATCGTGCTTTTTGAAGATGGCGCCGCGGTGGTCGGCGTCGTCGTCGTGTTCGTCCTGCTCTATATCGGCGAACGAACGGGCAATCCTTACCTGGACGGGATCGCTTCGCTGGTTGTGGGCGTGATCCTTACCGTGGCTTCGATGCTGCTGGCGCGGGAGAGCCGGAGCCTGCTGATCGGCGAGGGGATCTCGGAGCGTACAAAAAAGGGCATCATCGACATTGTGCACGGTGGTGCTGCAGGGTTTTTCGTGAAGCGGCTTGCATCGATCTATGAAGGGCCGGACGAGGTGCTGCTGGTGCTGATCCTGGAGGTGCGGCCGGAGCTTGCAACATGGGAACTGACGGACAGGATGGACGAGATCAAGGCGAAGATCAAGGAGCGATATCCGCGGATAACGTATATTATCATCCAGCCAGAGTAGGGACGCCGGCGACCGGCGCGCGGGGAAGGGAACCGGCAGGGGCAATGGCAGCGGGACGCGGGTGAAGGGACCGGTGATGCAGGGGACGTGGCAGCGGAATGCGGGTGCAGGGGACGCGGTTATTTGGCGGCCTCGAGTTTTTGCAACGCCTTCTCCATATTTATGCCTTTGCCGAGCACTGCCTTAAAGAGATCGCCTTCGGTTTTTATGCGATCCATGATGGTGTCGATGGTGAAGTCCTGCATGTTCAATCCTTTTTTTACTTCGTCCCAATGCAACGGCGCCGAGACGGTGGCGCCCGGTTTGGGTCTTGCGGAATAAGGCGCTGCGATGGTGGCCTGCGGGCGGTTTTGCAGGAAGTCGAGATACATCCGGCCCTTTCGCTGGCTTAGGGTACGTTCCAGCGTCGTGTACCCGGGTATCTCGCTATGGACGAGCTCAACGACGAGACGAGCGAACTCTTTGCTATGTTCATAGCTGTATTTTGCGCCCAGCGGAAAATAGACATGCAGGCCGGTGGAACCGGACGTCTTGCAATAGGATTCCACGCCGGCGGCGTCGAGGACTTTTTTTGTGACCTGCGCGGCTTCGATGACCTTGTCGAATGGCGTTTTTTTATCGGGGTCGAGGTCGATGATGCACCAGTCCGGGTTGTCGGGACTCTCGGTGCGGCTGCTCCAGGGGTTGACCTCGATACAGCCAAGGGAGATCATAT
>DASZOW010000479.1:0-7787 GCA_035550615.1 Puia sp. | reverse complement strand
CATTTGCCTATCGGTATCATATTGCTGGCGCTTATCCTGCAGGTGGGGAGCATGCGTCCGGGGTCCGGCGCTTTGAAGCCTGCCGCCGATCTTGCGTTGGGGTTAGGTTTTCTATGCGCGGTCGCCTCGTGCTGTAGCGGGTACCTGCTTTCTTTGTCCGGCGACTATGATCACGCGTTGGTGACGACCCATCTGTGGCTGGCGGTTTCTTTGACGGTGGTCACGGGGGTGCTTTATTTTATGGTCCGCCGGCGGGAGAAGATGGATCGGGTTACGCGGGGGTTGTCGGCTGCATCGCTGGTGCTGGTCGTATTGACAGGCCATTGGGGCGGTTCGCTTACCCACGGACCGGGTTATCTCACGTCTGCGTTTGGCGGGGAGGCGTCGTTGCCGACTTTGCGGCCGGTGGCCGATGTGCAGCGGGCCGTTTTGTATACGGCGATGGTGCAGCCGGTATTGCATGACAACTGTTATGGTTGTCACAGTTCTGCGCGGGTCAAGGGCGGGTTGCGGCTGGATGAGCCTTCCCTGATCACACGCGGCGGTAAGGACGGGCCGGTGGTCGTTCCCGGAAATGCCGCGGCCAGTTTGTTAGTTAAGCGAATATTGTTGCCGTTGGACGACGAGCATCATATGGCGCCTGCGGAGAAGCCGCAGCTGACGAAGGCCGAGGTGCAACTGCTTCAATGGTGGATCGCTACGGGCGCCAGTTTTGATCAGCCGGTGGCGCGGCTGCCGCAGGATAATGCGATCCATGCGATGTTAGCGGCTTTCGCCGAGGGCACGGCGGGGCCGGTGGCTGCCGCTTCGATGGTTTCGCCGAATGTGGCGGATAGTGATATGCCCGCTTCGCCGGTGGCGGCGGCGCCTGTTTCGGCGGTTCAGCGGTTGACGGATGCCGGGGCGTTGGTGACGCCGATAGCTGTGGGGAGTCATTACCTCAACGTGAGCTTTCCGGCCGATACGATGGGGCGCGATGCGTTGGCGGCTTTGCCGCTGGTCCGCGAGCAACTGGTGGAGCTGAGATGCAGTGATGTGGCGGTGGGCGATTCAGTGATTGGTTTTGCTGCGGGGTGTCCGCATCTTGTCCGGCTTTGGCTGGATCATACGCGTATTACCGGCGGTGGACTGGGGCAGCTTCGGAATTTGGGCGAGCTGCGGTATTTGAATTTGACCGGGACGGCGGTCGATGCCGGGGCGGTGCGGCAGCTTGCCGGGTTGCCGAAGCTGAAGAGAGTGTATTTGTACCAGACGAAGGTGGGCAGGGAGGATTGGGCGGCGTTGCAGGCGGCGTTTCCGCATGCGGTGCTTGATTCCGGCGGTTACCGGATGCCGGTGCTTGATTCAGATACGGCGGTGGTGCGGGCGAGGAAATAAAAAGTTTTCATTTTGAAAACTTTTTGTATTTTTGCAGTTGTATGAATATCATAGCCAAAGGGACGATACTTTATTATATCGCTAAATACCCAAAGGCGAAAACGGCATTGTTGACATGGTACTATGAGTTTTCAAAGGCCGAATTTCGAAATTTTAATGAATTGAAGTCGGTTTATGGCAATGCGAGTATAGTGGCAAATAATCGAGTTATTTTCAATATTAAAGGAAACGACTTCCGCCTGGTAGCTTCCGTAAATTTCCGGCAATTGGCGTCATATGTGATTTGGTTTGGAACGCACAAAGAATACGATAAAATTGATGTAAGCAAAATTGCGTTTGATACGACTATATTGAACTTTAAAAGCAAATAATATGAAGTGGAAGGTTATAAAGGCCAAATCTGGGTACAATAAGGCCTTAAAGCGGTCGATGGAAATCTTTCAGGCTGAGCCGGGGTCGGCGGAAAGCGATGAACTGGAATTATTGCTTGTGCTTATAAAGGACTACGAGGATAAGCATATCGTAATGCCGGAGGTCGATCCAATCGAGGCTATAAAACTGAAAATGGAAGAACGAGGTTTAAAGGCAAAAGATCTCGAACCTTTGATCGGCTCAAAAGGCCATGTTTCTTCTATCTTATCCGGACGTAGGGAACTGACTTTGAAAATGGCTCAGAAGCTAAAGAACTATTTTCAATTGCCGGCAGATATTTTCATGCCGACTGTTTGATCATCAATTTTGAAAATCATGAATTTTTCGCTTAACAGGGTCATTTTGTTTGTGCAGAATGTAGAGTTGTTGAAAGGGTTTTACCGGAAGAATTTTCGGTTCGAGGTTTTGGAAGAAATAAGGGATGAATGGGTTGTTCTTGGGGCCGGGAACTGTGAGCTTGCGCTACATAAGGCGGGAGTGGCGGTCGATTCCGGGGAGACTAACAATGTCAAGATCGTTTTTGAGACAGATGAGGATCTGGGTTCTTTAAGAGAGGGTCTTGTTCGAAATAATGTTTCTATGGGGGAGATCAGGTCTTTTGAGGGGTTTACCGATTTGTTTTGTGATGGCAGGGATGCGGAGGGAAATGTTTTTCAGCTGGTGCAAAAGGTGGGCAGCCGCTCGTAATGCGGCGGTATGGCGGTCGCGGGACAGTGTGGCGGTCGCGGGACAGTGTGGCGGTCGCGGTGATGGGCAGGTCAACCGGGAGTGATAGGTGAATCAGTCGGTGGTGATGGGCAGTTCGATGCGGAAGCTGGTTCCTTCGCCTTCGCGGCTTTCGATGGTGATGGCGCCGCCGTGGGCCTGGATGATCTGTTTGACGATGACGAGGCCGAGGCCGAAGGAGCCTTCGCCGGCGGTGCCGGTGCGCTTCGCCTGGTTGTCGATGGTGAATAGCCGCGCCTCGAGGTGGCGGGGAATGCCGATGCCTTTGTCGGTGACGGTGATAATGGCGTTGTCGCCGTCGCGGAAGGAGCGCACGTAGATTACGGAGTCGTCGGGACTGAACTTTATGGCATTGTCGACGAGATTGATGATGACGCGCCAGATCTTTTCCTGGTCGATCATCAGGACGATGGACTGAGTTTCGAGACGAATGGCCTGGTTCTTTTCACGCGCGCGGAACTGAAGGGTGCCGATACAAGTTTCGAGCAGGAGGGCAAGGTCCACCGGTTCCTTTTTCATCGACCCGAGGGGAATATCGAGCCGCATGATCTCTCCGACGAGCTTGAGCGACTGATCGGCTGCTTTGCGGATCAGCTCCAGCCAGGGTTTGATCTCGCTGCCGTCTTCGACCTGTTGCTCGAGGATGCTGGTGGCCGAAGAGATCGCGCCGACGGGGCTACGCAGATCATGCGCCACGATCTTCAGGGTTTGCAGATAGCTGGCCTGGCTTTCGTTGAGCGAATTTATCGCGAGCTGCGTCTGCTGGTTCTCGTTCCTGAGGGATTGGTTGGCCTGATTGAGCTGCCGGATATACTCGCGCGACCGGCGGGCGTTGCGGCGGATGAGGAACAGGATCACCGTCAACAACACGACGAGCAGTACGGTCAACAGGAGCCATGCGGTTTTTGTGTAATCGCGCTGCTGCAACAGCTGGATGGTATACTGGTCTTCGAGATGCTGCAGCGAACTCGGGAAATTGATAGTGGAAAATGGCTCTTGCAGACTATTCAGTGAGTCACGGGTATGCGTCCAATGGGTCAGGGACCGGTAAGCCCCAGACAGGTCGCCAGATCTATCATACCATTCCGTTTGCAGTTTTTGCCAGGTCAGCTCGACATCGAGGGCGGGCCGCCGATCGAGTGCTATCCGGGCCCGTTGCAGATCTGCATGCGCCTGCGCCAACTGTCCCTGCGCCAGATCGAGACCGGCCAGCTTGACGAGCACGATCACGGCATTATCCGAATCATGCCGCGGCAGAAAATCGATGTCGATGCTTTTCCGATAATACTCCCGGGCTTTTGCGGTATCGCGTTGATAAAGCAGGCAATCGCCCTGGTTGCCCAATACCACGGCGCGGGCGGTCTCGATATAGGTGACATGCGCCGAGTCATTGAGATAGGGTCTGGCGGCCCTGGTGATGAACGACAACGTGCTGTCATAGTAAAACCCGGCGCTGTCCCATTTTTTCAAGGCGGCATAACATTCGCCGATATTGTCGAGGTTGGACTGCTGATAGGCGAATGCGCCGAAATCGGCCCCACAAGCGGCATACTCATGCAATGCCTGTTCGAAGAACTGCCTCGCATCGCTGTAACGCGTCTGCCGGAAACTGGCCATGGCGAGCCGCTGTGTATACTCCGCCATCGTACAGCTGTCGTTTAACTGGTCGATGGCCTGACGGCCCTTGTAATAGTAGAAGAGGGCATCTTCGTAGTTCTTCTGATACTGGAAGATCTCGCCTTTGTCGAGGAGCGCCTTGGCATACTGCTGCGGGTAACGCACGCGGGCCGAGGGGCTAGAAAGCAGAGAGAGGCTGCTATCGACATACCGCATGGAGCTTTTGAGGTCATGGGCCTGGTAAAAATAATAATAGCCTTTGTAGTCATACCGCCGGACCAGGTCGAGCGGCCCGGGCGAGGGGAAACGGCTGTATATGGAATCCAGAAAATGGAACGATTGCTGCGGCGGCAGACGCAGGCTGTCGAGCTGGTGATAGACCCGGTCGAAAAACACGGGATGATCGGGCGGCAGACTGGACTGGTGGCGGCAATTAATGGACAAGATGGTCGCCAGTATGACGAAAGTGCGGTAAGTCAGAGCGTTAGAGCATCGGGTCGGCATCGAGCGACAATAAGGTGTTTATAAGCGCTTCAAATGTAAATAAAAGCCTTCGACTTTGAGTATCGGCAGGTGGTCAAAAACCAAGTTTATAGGTAAGACAGGCGATTTTCGATTTTTTTCGGATATTTTTGTTTGTTTTCGTTTATTTGGGCATATTTGCGGTTATGCTTCCCACCCATCGGAGAGACAAGATCCTGGCGCTTTTGCAGGAGGACGGTTCGGCCAAGGTGCTCGACCTGGCGAGGCTTTTCAAGGTGACGGAGGTGACGATCCGGCAGGACCTCGAGAAGCTGGAAAAAGATGGGTTGATCCTGCGTGAGCATGGGGGCGCCTATCTGAAGGATATCAAGCACCATGTGCAGAGCTTTTCCCTGATGCACCAGGACCACCTGGACAAGAAGGAACTGATCGCCACGAAGTGCCTGGAGTTCATCGAGAGCGGCGACACGATCATTCTCGATTCCGGTTCCACGACAACCGAGGTCGCCAAGAAGCTCAAGGGGATGAAGAGCCTTACCGTCATCACCAACGCGTTGAACATTGCCCTGATGCTGGGGGCGGAGCCGGGGATCGAAGTGATCGTCACGGGCGGCGAGTTCAAGCCACCGACGCTGAGCCTGACGGGGCAGAAGGCGGCGGATTTTTTCAAAGGGCTGAATGTGCAGAAATTGTTCCTGGCTACGGCGGGGATCTCGTTGAAGTCGGGGCTTACTTATCCGAGCATCAGCGATCTCGTGGTCAAGCGGGCGATGATCGAAGCGGCGGAGACGCGGTACCTGGTGGCCGACTCTACGAAGATCGGGAAAACGGCATTGGCGAGTCTCGGGGCTTTATCGCTGATCGATTATATCATCACCGATCCGGGAATCGAAGAAAAACATAAACAGGTCTTTTACGATAACGAGATAGAATTAATCATTGCAAATGAAAAATGATAAAGTAACGATAGGGGTCATTATCGGCAACCGCGATTTTTTTCCTGACAAATTAGTCGGCGAGTGCCGGGCCGATCTTCTCACGGCGTTCAAGAAGGCAGGGGTCACACCTGTTATGCTCGGCGAGGCCGACACGAAACTCGGCGGTGTGGAGACGTTTTCCGATGCACAGAAATGCGCGGCGTTGTTCCGCAAACATGCGGATGAGATCGTGGGTGTGCTGGTGGTGCTGCCGAACTTCGGCGACGAGAAAGGCGTTGCGGAGACGCTGAAGCTGTCGAAATTGAATGTGCCGGTACTCATACAGGGCTATCCCGACGATCTGAACAAGATGGATGTTGTCAACCGGCGGGATGCGTGGTGCGGGAAGATCTCGGTATGCAATAATCTTTACCAGTTCGGGATCAGGTATACATTGACTTCAAAACACGTAGTGCATCCGCTGGATGAGAGCTTTCAGAAGGACCTGATCGACTTTTTAGCCGTTTGCAGGGTAGTCCGCGGGATGCGGAATGTGCGAATCGGGGCCGTGGGCGCTCGCCCGGGCGGTTTCAATACGGTACGTTATAGCGAGAAGATCTTGCAGCGTCATGGGATATCCGTGGTGACCGTGGATCTTAGCGCGATACTGGGGAAGGCGGAGAAGCTGACGGCGGCCGACAGCATCGTCAAAAAAAGGCTGGAAGCCATCACGAGCTATGCCTCGAAAGGCAGGACGCCGAATGAGAAGCTGGTGCAGATCGCCAAGCTGGATGCGGTGCTGTACGAATTCATGGAAGAGCATGCGCTGGACGCGACGGCCATCCAGTGCTGGACATCTTTGCAGCAGAATTATGGCTGTAATGTCTGTACCAGCATGAGCATGATGAGCGAGAACATGCTGCCCAGCGCCTGCGAGGTGGATGTTACGGGTACGCTGACGATGTATGCGATGCAGCTGGCGTCGGGATCGCCGAGCGCGCTGGTCGACTGGAACAACAACTATGCGGACGACGAGAATAAATGTGTGCTGTTCCACTGCGGCAACTGGGCAAAGTCGTTCCTGCCGGATATCGAGATCAGCACCGCGCCGATCATCGGCACTTCGGTGGGGGAAGAGAATACGTTTGGCGCTTTGGCCGGGCGGACGCCCGCGAATCCTCTCACCTACGGGAGGATCAGTACGGACGATTCGAAAGGGATCATCAAGGCATATATCGGGGAAGGGATGTTGACGGATGATCCGCTCAATACCTTCGGGACGAGGGCAGTGGCGAAGATCGACGATCTGCAGGGGCTGATGAAGTTCGTTTGCAAGAACGGGTTCGAGCACCATGTGGTGATGAATGCCTCGCGGACCTCGGCCGTTCTGCGGGAAGCTTTTGAAAATTACCTGGGGTGGGAAGTAAATGTATTTTAAATGAATGCTTCTTCTGAATTAGTATCAAAATCGATAGAGTACCGGAAGCGGATACTGAAGTATATCTATGGCGCCAAGGCGGGGCATACGGGCGGCAGTCTAAGCTGTGTCGATATATTGAATGTGCTTTATAACCACGTTTTGCGCGTAGGGCCTTCGACATTTAGCTCGCCCGACCGGGACAGGTATATCCAGAGCAAGGGGCATACGGTGGAGGCGCTCTTCGTCGTGCTGGCGGATAAGGGATTTTTTCCCGAGGCCGATCTGGAGACGTTATCCAAGTACCGGTCGCACTATATTGGTCATCCGACGCGGAAGGTGCCGGGGGTCGAGCAGAATACGGGTGCGTTGGGGCATGGGCTTCCGATCGCCGTAGGGACGGCGCTGGCGGGGAAGATGGACAAGCGCGATTACCGCGTGTTTACGTTGCTGGGCGATGGCGAGCTGCCCGAGGGTTCGAACTGGGAGGCGGCGTTGACGGCGGCGCATTATAAGCTCGATAACCTCACCGCTATCATCGACCATAATGAACTGCAGATCACGGGCAGGACGGTCGATGTGTGCAATACGGACCCGATAGATGCGAAGTTTTCCAGTTTTGGCTGGGAGGTGCGGCATGTCGATGGGCATGATATCGATGCCTTGATGGCGACTTTCGATGCCTTGCCTTTTTCGGCGGGCAAGCCGAGCCTGGTGATTGCGCATACGGTGAAGGGGAAGGGCGTGAGCTATATGGAGAATGAGCTGAAGTGGCATCATGGCGTACCTAGCGAGGAGCAGTATGCGCTGGCGATGCG
>DASZOW010000478.1:0-8686 GCA_035550615.1 Puia sp. | reverse complement strand
CAAGGTTTATTCATGCTACAGTATGGAGCCATTAATCTATTATCCTCGATTCGAGCCACCATCTGAGAACTGGCTGAAATTTGCGCTACTCTATTTTGAGGAGTTCCGACCAATCGTACCTTATGATCGTCGGGACCGCTTGTCGGATAGTTTCCGGAGGATCATGGATAACACCGACCTGGTGTCGCTGATAGAGCCGACTTATCAAGACGGCAATCAGGCAACTGTTGATGCTATTTTAGAAGCGGAAAGTATCATGAGCCACCCCTATCTCAGAAGCCCACAGTTCAGAAGTATCAATCTTGCCCGGGACTGGCGTAATCCAGACAACTGGAGGTTTCTGTTATATCGGGAGAAATTCTCCATGGATTGGATCATTTTCTGCGAGGAACAGAGGATCGGCAGGCGGGTTGACGGAGGTATCATGATCCCGGAGGAGCTGGCCTTTGTCTACATGACTTATTTAGCGAAACGAGTAGGGTTTCGTGAAAATGCAGCCATTGTAACGGATGATGATAAATTCGACGAGTTCACTAACTTTTCAAATGTTCGCAGGATGCCATTTGAGCGAACACAAAATTTTGCGAAAGGATTGATAAATCTGCTCATACCACGCAACCTGGCATCTATTCCTATCCAAAGGATCATTGCCTTTAGAAATGACAACAGAGAGAGAATTCGCGCCTTTAACGCAGAGTTGAACAGGATGCAGGAACTGATCGGGCAGGGCAATGCAGAGCAGCGATTTATTGATAGGTATAATCATATTTATTCGGAAATGACCGAGGAAGTGATCGCCACTGGGGTGGGCGTATTGGCGATCCCATTTATAGGGTATCTTCTGATCCATAACCATGCAACCACAACGCCTGAATATATAAAGGAGTCGCTCGCTGCGATGGGTGCAATATGGCTGGGAAAATGTGCCTTGCACAAGGCCCTCAAAGACACGCAAACAAGACGGTACTGCAAGAAATACCTGACCAATTTAAGAAGTTTGGGGTGATGAATGAATAGCAAATACCCCGCAGTTTGGTCGGCCCTAGTAAATTATTACATAAATTTTCGGTCACCTCTCTTGCCACCTTCGCCCCTTTTGCCTAAGCATTAGAAGGACTAGAAAAATCTGGCCGGCCCACATTTTCAAATTGAGTCAATTGAATGGCCATTTGTCGTTTTTGCATTTCTGCAGCTGCGTCAGTATAATGATTTTGGGTATTGAGATTTTCATGACCCAGGAATTCTTTAATAAAGTGGGGTGTCGCCCCGCCTGCCAAAACCTGGTTGACGGCTGCCTTTCTGGCAAGACCTGTCGTAGCAATTGGCGATATCCTCAGTTCGTTGCATATCTGCTTCATTCGGGCATTAATTCGCTTTATCACCCGTTTTATGGTATGATGAACTTCAACGGCATTCATTTCCTTGTTGAGCATTGGGAAAATATAATTTTCGGGAGATTTATCCTTGGTTCCCAGATAATTAAGGATATCCCGCAGGTCATCGGAGATAAATACTTCAATAGACTCTTGCTCTCCTTTTGCCGTCAACTCGGTTTTTGCCCGTTCAAAAACAATATAGTTGCCCTTGCAGCAATCCCATGTTAGAAGTAGGGCGTCTTTCATGTTCATGCCATTTCCTAAATAAAGAAATTTCCAGTAGGCAACTGCCTCCCGCAGGGCCTCGTCCTCTGCTTGGTAGAAATAGAGGGCTGCCAATTGCTGCGGTGTTAAAAACGTTTTTCTTTTGGCAGGCTTAGCAATGACATATTTATATCTCCCGAACGGATAATACTTTTTCTTGTCGATTATTCCTTTAGCATCCGCATAGTTGAACATTGCCCTTAAAGTCCGGAGATTTATCCCTACATAGGATCGCGAATTACCCTTTTCTTTCTGCGATCGCTCATACTGTTTTATAACAGACACACTAATCTCCCCAAATCGCTTCAATCCCCAATATGACTTAAACGAATAATATGCCGACTGGTATACCTCAGCAGTCCCGACGCTACCTTCCTGGAGCAGGTCTTTAATTTTCATTACAAATACATCCAGGATGGAGCCTTTTCCGAGATCTACGTCCTTTAGAATGTATACTTTTTCTAAAAAGGGGGTGAAATCGAATTTGTCCGCCGGAGCCGATCCCCCTTTATTTGCCCGCTTGCGCGCTCTTATTAAAGGGTTGCCCTCTATAAACAGTTGTTCAAACCGATTGAACGAGAATACATCCAGGCTTCGTGCAAACTCACGGGCTTTGTCCTCCAGTTCCTGGAGCTTATCTCTCTTCTCCCGGAGACTAGCGCTAATATGCGGCTGTTTCAGCTTCTGCCATTCCTCTAATGTCATGTCATAAATGGTACCATAGGTGTTTGGAATGTCATTGTAGTCGACATATAACTTGACTGGATAGGTTCCATTCTTGATTTTGAGTCTCCGGGTGTCGAGGTCCACGGCGAATGTTGGTATTGTCATATTTGAACGTTTGTGATATTTACGAAATCACTCCCCCGAGAATTTGCTGGAAATTTGCTGGTAGCGAGCAGTTAATTGAGGTATATCAACGTCCACATAAAGATACCGAACACCGTTTTAACTATTTATAGTCAAGTAGTTAAGTTAAATAAGGTTAAATAAGATTCAACAAGATTAAGTTGAAGTAAAAACTTAGGATCTGGCGCCGCAAGGCATGTAGGTTCGAGTCCTATCGCCCGCACCTCCTGCCGGTCCCCTGATGGACCGGCTTTTTAATGTCCCTCCCACGAGGCGAGCGGTTGGCTGTAGTCGTCGGGCGCCTCGATAGCAGTGCTGGCGATTTTAGCCCCGGGAAGTCAAAAAAACCGTACCTTTGCCCCCCCGAAAACCGATTCCGTCGGTTTATCTGCGCCCGGGCTAGGCGAAGGGAGCGAACGAGGGCCGCACCAATGGTGCGTCGACGTTCTGACAGACATTAGCACAATTTAAATTTTTTAAGCATTATGGCAACAATAACAAGGGAAAATATCGGCCTGCTGACGGACAAGATCACCGTCAACGTTTCGAAAGGCGATTATCTGCCGTCTTTTGAAAAAACGCTGAAACAGTATGGCAAGCAGGCGAATATTCCCGGCTTCCGGAAAGGGATGGTTCCCGCCGGGCTCATCAAGAAAATGTATGGCAATTCCGTGTTCACGGACGAGGTCCTGAAGACCGTGGAAAAGGAGCTGACATCGTATATGTCCAACGAAAAGCTGGAGATCTTCGCCCAGCCGCTTCCTTTGCCGGAAAGTGATGCGCGGCAGATCGATATCAACCATCCCGCCGACTATACCTTTGCGTTCGAGATCGGGCTGAAGCCGGCCTTCAACCTGGCCGATCTGGGATCCGCCAAGATCACCAGACTCAAGGTAGAGGTAACGCCGGAGATGATCGAAGAGGAAGTAGAGCGCGTGCGCACCCGGAACGGCAAAATGACCGAACCCGAGTCTGTAGCCGGCGACGAGAACGTGTTGAACCTGCACTTTACCGAGACGAATGCCGCCGGTGAACCCATAGAAGGAGGCATCCAGAAAGACAATTCCCTGCTGGTAAAATATTTCAACGAGGCTACCCGGCCTAAGTGGATCGGGCTGAAAAAAGGCGACTTCGTTGTCCTGCAGCCATCTGCCGCGTTCGACGACAAGGAGCGGGAGTGGGTGTTGAACGATCTCGGCCTGGACAAGAACGACTCCGAAGGCGCGAGCAAATATTTCAAAGCGGAGATCACCAAAGTCGGGTTCATCGAGAAGCCCGAGCTCAACGAAGAATTCTTTAAAACGGCCTTCCCCGGCAAGGAGATCGCAACGGAAGCCGGGTTCCGCGATGCCGTCAAGGCTGATATCGAGGCCTACTGGGATAACCAGAGCCGTAACCAGATGCAGCATTCGCTGTATCATATCCTGCTGGACCAGACGAAGATCGAGTTTCCGGAAGACTTCCTGAAACGGTGGATGCAGACGGGTGGCGAAAAGCCCAAGAGCCATGCCGAGGTAGAACAGGAGTTCCCTTCTTTTGTGAACCAGCTGAAATGGACGCTGATCGTGGACAAGGTGACCCGGGACAATAATATCGACGTCAGCTCCGATGAGATCAAGGCGTTTGCCAGACAGCAGCTGTTCGGTTATATGGGTATGCCGGCCGGCGCCGAAGAGCAGCCATGGATAGCCGACTATGTCCAGCGCATGATGCAGGACCGGAAATTCGTAGAGGATACGGCCAACCGCATCCAGACGGAAAAGGTCTTTGCCTGGGCGGAAACGCAGATCAATCCCACGGACAAGCCGGTGAGCAAGGAAGAATTCCAGCACCTTGTAGAGGAACATCAGCATCATCACCACTAGATAACAGGACCCCGGCGACGCCGGGGTTTTTCATTTAAGCGGGGCGGCCAATGGCCGCCCCGCTGCAAAACTGTCAGTTTTTTGGCAATTTGAAAGTTTGGACGGAGATTTGAAAGGAAGTTGCCTGTTAAGAGCCTTAGCATTGGCATTAAAACATCGAAAAATAAACTTATGATCCCTGCAAACGAGTTCGAAAAATATGCTGTGAAACACCGTGGTATTTCCAGTAATACGCTAAATGATTATAACAAATACGCCGTCACCAATCTTACCCCCAACATTATCGAAGAACGTCCTATGAATGTAGCCGTCATGGACGTTTACAGCCGTCTTATGATGGACCGGATCATCTTTTTAGGCTACCCGATCAATGAAGAGGTTGCGAATATCGTAACTGCCCAGTTGCTGTTCCTGGACAGCACGGACCGGCATCGCGACATCCAGATGTATATCAATTGCCCAGGCGGAAGCGTGTATTCCGGTCTCGGCGTTTATGATACCATGCAATATGTCACCCCCGATGTGGCCACCATCTGCATCGGCATGGCGGCTTCGATGGGGCAGGTCCTGATGTGCGCCGGCACCAAAGGCAAACGGACGGCCCTGAAGCATAGCCGGGTGATGATGCATCAACCCAGCGGCGCTATCGGCGGACAGACCACCGATATCGAGATCACGGTAAACGAGATCAAGAAGCTGCGGAAAGAGCTGTATGAGATCACCGCCTTCCATACCGGCAAAACGGCCAAACAGGTGGAAAAGGACAGCGACCGCGACTACTGGCTCACCGCACAGGAAGCCAAGGACTATGGTCTGGTGGACGAGGTCCTGCTACTGAACCCCAGGAAAGAGGGCCGCGAATAGGCCTCGCACGGCTGATGGCCGGATGCATCCGACTTTTCAAACTATTTATAAAAAAACAGAATGATGAACTATTCGAAATATCTGCTGAATCCGCTTCGCATGGACGATGAACAACCGGACGAAAAAGAGCCCAAAGAAGAAAAAGGACCGGAGTTTGGGTTGCTCGCAAAAAAGATGGAGAAATACTTTTTCGAGAACAGGGCCGTAGAGCTCTGGGGGCCAGTGGATGACAAATCGGCAAAAGAGGTGGTGACCAAGATGCGGTTGCTGGAAGCAGATAAACCCGGCGAGGAGATCAAATTCTTTATCAACAGCCCGGGTGGCGTCGTGACGTCCGGCTTTATCATCTATGATACGATGAAAATGCTGAAAAGCCCGGTAAGCACGATCTGTATGGGTCTGGCTGCCTCCATGGGGTCGATCCTGCTGAGCGGCGGTGAAAAAGGGCGCCGGTTCGTTTATCCCCTTTCCGAGATCATGATCCACCAGCCGAGCCTGGGCGGGTATATGCAGGGGGTGAGCATCGACCTCGAGATCACGGCAAAACAAACCCGGCGCGTCAAGGATATCAGCGCCCGGATCCTGGCCGAGAACTGCGGCAAGAAATACGAGCAGGTCATGAAGGATTTCGACCGGGATTACTGGATGGACGCCAAAGAGGCCATCGAGTACGGGATCGTAGATGCTATTTACGAGAAACAATAAATACAAGCCATTGACTTTCAGTCCCGTGGGCTAATCCGCGGGACTGTTTTTTCCACGCTACTGTGAGCATCCAATAATTTGGGTAACTTTGTAGTTCACTCTTAGACAATAAGCTACTAATGGCAAAAAATACGTTGCATTGTTCTTTCTGTGGCCGTAACCGGGATGAGGTCAAAATCCTTATCGCGGGTCAGGAAGGGCATATCTGCGAGAACTGTGTCGAGCATGCGCAAGAGATCATCCAGCAGGAGCTGATGATCCGGGATGATTCAGCGAGCAGCAGTTCTTTTAAACTGACGGTCAAAAAGCCGGTAGAGATCAAACGTATCCTGGATGAATATGTCATTGGGCAGGAAGACGCAAAAAAGGTACTTTCCGTTGCCGTCTATAATCACTACAAACGTCTTCAGCAAAAGGTAGTGGAGAACGAGGTCGAGATCGAAAAGAGCAACATCATCATGGTTGGGGAAACCGGTACCGGTAAAACCTTACTGGCGAAGACCATTGCCCGGCTGTTGAACGTGCCTTTTGCCATTGTGGACGCTACCGTCTTTACGGAAGCCGGTTATGTCGGTGAGGATGTGGAAAGCATTCTGACCAGGCTTTTACAGGTGTGCAACTATGATGTTACGGCTGCCGAGCGCGGCATCGTCTATATCGATGAGATCGATAAGATCGCCCGTAAAGGCGATAATCCTTCTATTACCCGGGATGTCAGCGGGGAGGGTGTACAGCAGGGTCTGTTGAAGCTGCTGGAAGGTACCGATGTCCTGGTCCCCCCGCAAGGAGGCCGGAAACATCCGGAACAGAAACTGATCAAGATCAACACGCAGAATATTCTCTTTATCTGTGGCGGGGCGTTCGACGGAGTGGACAAGATCATCGCCCGGCGGATCAATACCAACGCCATTGGTTTCAATGTCAATAAAGAGCAGCAGGAAGCGGCCAAGAAGAATCTGCTGCAGTATGTCAATGCCCCCGATCTAAAATCCTTTGGGCTTATTCCGGAGCTTCTGGGCCGTCTGCCCGTGGTGACGCATCTGGACCCGCTCGACAAGACGACGTTGCGGTCGATCCTCACGGAACCGAAGAACTCGCTGATCCGGCAATACAAAAAGCTGTTCGAGTTGGAAGGCATCGTGCTGAGCTTTGACGTCGAGGTGCTGGATTTTATGGTCGACAAGGCCGTGGAATACAAATTAGGCGCCCGTGGTCTGCGGAGCATCTGCGAGAGCATTCTCACCGACGCCATGTTCGAGCTGCCAAGCGCAAAACAGGACAAGTTCCATCTCGATCTCGAGTATGCGCAGAAGAAGTTCGACAAGAGCAAGATGAATCTCCTAAAAGTAGCCTAAACATGCAGGAGCTGATCGACAAGCTGATGGCCCAGGGGCTCACCGAAGAGCAGGCCTATAAAGCCATCGAGGTCATAAAGAATTTCACCAAGGAAAAATTCCCTTTCTTTTCCGGGGCCATCGACAAGCTGTTCGATAAATACGGGTCGAAGACGGAAGAAGATTTTATGCCGTGAGCCGCGGTCGGCTTTGCGCGGTCCGATTTTGCGGCTCGGTTTTGCGGCTCGGTTTTGCCGGCCTATCCCTTCAATACTTCCCGGGCGATGACGATCTTCTGGATCTCCGAGGTGCCTTCTCCGATAGTGCATAGTTTACTGTCCCTATAGAACTTCTCTACTGGGAAGTCTTTGGTATAGCCATAGCCGCCAAAGATCTGCACAGCCTCGGTGGCGACGCGGACGGCGACCTCGCTGGCGTAATATTTCGCCATGGCCGATTCGCGGGTTACGGGAAGATGTCTGTTCTTTCGATCGGCGGCCTGGAAGGTCAGCAGCTCTGCGGCGGCGATCTCGGTGGCCATGTCGGCCAGTTTGAATGAGATGCCCTGGAAATTGCTGATGGGCTGGTCGAATTGATGTCTTTCTTTGGAATATTGCAGCGCGGCGGCGAGTGCGCCTTTGGCGATCCCAAGCGAGAGTGCAGCAATGGAGATGCGGCCGCCATCGAGCACCGCCAATGCCTGGTGGAAGCCGTCGCCGACGTCGCCGAGCCGGTTGGCATCCGGTATCCGGCAGTTGTCGAAGATCATCTCTGCGGTTTCGCTTGCCCGCATTCCCAGCTTATTTTCCTTTTTGCCGCCTGAGAAACCGGGTGTGCCGCGCTCGACGACAAAGACGGTAGCGTTGTTCTTTGCCCGTGGTTCGCCGGTGCGGGCGACGACTACGGCTATGTCGCCGCTGATGCCATGGGTGATCCAGTTCTTGGTACCGTTGATGACCCACTGGTCGCCGTCTTTGACGGCAGTACAGCGCATGTTACCGGCGTCGCTGCCGGTACCCGCTTCCGTGAGTCCCCAGGCGCCGAGCGTTTCGCCGGAGGCGAGACGCGGGAGATATCGCTTTTTCTGTTCCTCCGAGCCGAAAGCAAGGATATGTCCCGTGCACAAGGAGTTATGTGCTGCCAGGCTGAGGCCGATAGCGCCGCAGACCGCGGCGATCTCGCTGATGACAGTCACGTATTCGAGGTAAGACAGGCCGGAGCCGCCATATTCTTCCGGGACGACGACACCCATCATGCCGAGGCGTCCCAGCTCTTTAAATACCTGGTGCGGGAAGGTTTGCGCTTCATCCCACTCCATTACATAGGGTTTAATGTGTTGGGCTGCGAACTGGCGGGCGGTACGGCCCACTTCCTGAGTGAGTTCATCGGTTGCAAATTCCATGTGGCGATTTTAGTTGGTCTGAACGGT
>DASZOW010000477.1:0-12184 GCA_035550615.1 Puia sp. | reverse complement strand
TCAATTTAAGAGTGAAAGGCCAAAGGCGCTATGAGGCTGTAAAGTTAGAGAGGGAAAAAATACGAAAAAAATAAAAATTGGAAAAGGAGAAAGAAAACCCGGGCAGCTTTTTGGACTATCCGGGTTGAATGTGGTCGGCTTGCGCGCTGTGGGGACCAGGGGTCACGGGTCACGCGTTATGGCGTCACGTGGATCGTGGCGGCGCCATTATAGGAATGGTATTCGCCGTTGTACATAGCGTCGGCGCTCACGGGGCCCATGTGATAAGTTCCGAGCGACACGGCACGAACGGCATAATAATAGGTCTGGCGACTCGACGTCAGATCGACGAAGAAGTTGATCCGGTCGTCGCGGACATCGAGGGCTGTAGGGCTATCCTCATTCTTGATCCAATCCATCCCGGGGATATCCTTGGTACGCGGGTTCTCGATCTCGAAGCCGGCGGGCAGCATGTCGGTGATGATGACATTGTCGACATCGGTGCTAAAGGTCCGCTCTAACGTGACCTGCACGATCACAAGATCATTTTGTTTAAAGGTGTTGCCAGAGACCGGACGACCATTGCGATCGAAGAAACGTTTCCGCACTCTCAGGTAATTGTCTTCCTCCTTGTAGCTGCCCGAAGCACTGATACCCTCGGCTTCCCAGTAATAGTAAAGCCGGCCATCGCCATGCGTCACGATCTCGACACGCGGCGCGCCGCTGCCGTTGCCGCGCAGATCCCTGGTAGTGAGCTTCACGGGATTGGCGTTCATCGACACGACATTGCGGCCATCGACACGGACATCGGCGGTCACCGAGCCGCCTGCGGACTGACGCGCCATCTTACCCAGCCCCAGGAAACTGAAGGCCAGCTCCTGGGTGCTCAACCAATAACGTGTCTTGAGCTTGTCCATCACATGCTTCGCCATCTCGGGGATCTGCACATTGCCGGGATCGACATCGACGAGCACGTCGAGCGCCAACGATTCATCGCGAAGGTCCGAATAGAAGCTACCGCCCGTCTGCGCCACCGACTCCTCACCAGCAAAATGGGTCGGCAGGAACTCATGATAGCTTTTCTTGTCACCGGCCAACGCGAATGCCGCCGCCAACAGGTATTTACAATCCAGGCTTAGCTGGCCGGGGTTGGATTTGTAATAGTTCATCGCGCCGACATTGGGCTGACCGGCCAACGCCAAAACATACAATCCATAGATCATCTCCTTTGGAACGATACGCCGGCTTTGGTCGCGATTGTAATAATACGTCACCGTCTCGTGGTTCTTTAAACGGCTGTTGATATAGCCGAGCATCGTGCCAAGCAGATTTTTGTCCACGTCGAATCCGGCCTTCTGCGCCTCCCACAAGAAATGCGCGGCATAAACGGTAGCCCACCAGTTCTCGGTATCCTCATTGTCCCAGAGCGTGATCGCTCCATTATATAGCTGACGCATCTTGATCTTGCGGATGGCTTCGAGGACATTGCTATTGGCCGAAGTGCGTTGGGAAGGATTGACATTTGGCTTACCCACGAGATCGGCAAGGTCACCGAAATACAACTGCGGGAAGGCGGCAGACACGGTCTGCTCGGTACACCCATAGGGATATTCGACGAGCTGGCTGAGGTATTTGCCCAGCTCCGCAGCGGGTGAACGGCTTACTACCAGCCGGTAATCGATGGTGCTGGGAATATCGTCGCCGGTATTGAAGCTGACCGCCTGAGTGCTGCCACCGGCGATGGAGCCGCTGCCAGTAGTCTTTTGCAACGGCGCGGATGGACGGATGCCGATGTCGGTCTCATCCGTGAAATGTTCGCCGAGTCCGTTGACATCGACGGAGACCTTGCCGGTCCCGATGGTTGGCGAAGCGACGAGCTGGAAGCGGGCATGCCCTTCGCTATTGGCGCCAACGCTCACGGACTGGGATTCCTCGCCCAGCGAACGCAGCGGGCCGGAAAGCTTTAGCCGCGCGGTGGCATTGGCCGAGTTACCGGTGGTATTGGTGATGGTCACCGGCATGGTGACGGTATCGCCGGGACTCATGAATCTGGGCAACGCCGAACTCAGGACCAGGGGATCGGCGACGGTCATGGCCGCCTCTTTGGACCCGAAGCTTTCATTCTTATACGCTACAGCCATCAGCCTGACCTGGCCGGAGAACTGCGGGATATCGAATTCGAACTGGGCTTCGCCGCTGCCATTGGCCTGGGCGATGCCGCTCCAATACGAGACGATCTTAATACGTTTGGCCGGCATGGGGTTTACCCGCTTTTTCATATCGACATCGGCATCACCGCCGGTACTGCTCAGGCTTGCCCGAACCTCCGGAAAAAGCAGCGGATAAAGATCATAGCCGTTGACCTCGAGGGCTCGACGCGCATAGAAGTGGGCGTAAGGATCGGGGGTCGCGAAGTCCGTGACCTGCAACACGCCATTGTCGACAGCGGCCAGGGTGATGAGACTGCCGGGCGTCGCCTTGACCGTTACCTTCTGGTGGGTATGGCTGCGGACGGACGATGCAGCGGTGATCTCGACGGGGATCTTCCGATCCCGGGATTCGACCTTTACGGACTCATATCCATGCGCCACGGTCAGCGGAATATCGGACAGCTCGTGGGGTTTGATCAGGGTGGCGGTGATGTAAACGTTGGGGATATCGTCGGCAGTTAACGGTAGCGTCAATGAAGCGTTGCGTTTGTCGCTAACGTCGACATATTGATAGGATAGTACTTTGTCTGTTTCCGTGGTGACCAGCATCCGGCCGCTAAAGGGTGTTTTGAACAGGGCCGTGACGTTGTCGCCGGTGTAGTAGTTGGATTTATCGAGGCTGATGTCTATATGCCCCTCGTTATTGACCTCGAAGGAATTGTTGTCGCCACCCCAGGCGCCATAGCTATAAAAACTGCGGCTGACGTAGGTGTCGGCGCCGGGAATGGAGACGCGCAGCTCGTAGTCGCCGGGGGAACGGGGAACGAAGGTATACCGCGTGCTTTCGCCACTGACGGTGACGATGCCGGAGCTGATCTGCTTATCCTCCTTTTGGGATTCGTAACGAAAGTAGTTCCCGCTTTTGGTGAGGACGGTACGGTATTCGTGTTTGATGACCTGGACCCGCGCGGAGGCGCCACTGAGCACCTTACCGTTACGGTCAAGCGCGATGATCGGGAAGCTTACCGCCTGGTTCAGGGGATAATAGGAGAAGCCGTCGTCGGCCACACCGAAAAAGGTCTGCTGGGTAAAGATATCGACGGAGGTACTGCGGCTCACCGGGCGGCCGGTTTCGTCGAAGACGGTGGCATAAAAGGTCGCCTGCAATAAGCCGATATTCTTGAAGAAATCGGGAACGGTATATTTCTCGGTGGCGTCGCCATGCTCGTCTGTCTGCCCTTGCCGCTCGGTTTTGTCGAAGGAGGTGGAGTTTTGCGCGGAAAGACTGAAGTCGTAATTATTATAGTTCTTAGGGTTGAAGTCCCGCTGTTTAACCTGGATCTCGCATTCGTAGTGCCGGTCGGCCGCGGGTGGGCCGAAGAAATTGACGGCATGAATGTCCATCCTGGCGATATCGCCGGCCTGCAGGAAGGGCTTATCCAGTTTTGTCGTCACCTTGATACGGTCTGGAACGAATTCTTCAATGCGGAAAGGCTGGGTTGCCAGCAGGACATCATTACTGGTATAAACTTCCAGCGAATAGCTGCCGGTGATGGCGGACTCGGGGATGTCGATGCTGCCGTCGGCGCCGCCCTGGCTGTTGAGGGTCTTGCGGAAGGTTTTCATCTCCTTGCCGTTGGGCAAAAGGAATTTGAGCTGGATGGGCAACTCGCCGGGCGATTTCCACTGGCGGTCCCGGAGGATGACGGCGAAGTTGACCTTTTCTCCCGGTCGATAGATATCGCGTTCGGGATATACAAAGGCGTCGAGGCCGGACGGGTTGCTGCGTCTGCCGCCGACATCGAACCGCGAGGTGTTGACACGGGTGGTACCGAACGGAAGATAATTAAAGTCGTCGGCCGATTTGGCGATGATCATGGCCGGTTTAAAGCCGGCGTACTCTTTCCTGGTATAGGTGATCTCGGCGACGCCGTCGGCGCTGGTGGTACCCATGCCCAGGAGCTGGTTGTTGTTGCCGTAAGCGAGGACGTTGATACCGGGCAGGGCCGCCGCTGTTTTTATGCTGTTAGCGAAGACGAGGATCTTTTCCTGCCCTTGCCGCGCAATGAGGCCGATATCGGAAAGCGAGACAAAGCGTTTGTCGCTGACCCAATAGTCTTTGGCAGAGCGGATGGTGAGGTGATAGATGCCGCGGAAATCGGGGAGGTGGTCGGTGATATTGAAGTTCAGCAGCCTGCTGCCGCCCCCGGAGGAGGCTTTGGGTAAGCTGCGCGTGTCGACTTCCTGCTGGTAGATGACGTCGCCGAAGGTGTAGTTGTCGTCTGCCGGCATCACGCTTCCGTCGTCTTCGCCTTCTCCTTCGTCACCGGTGCTGTTGCCGGCAGTGCCGGTCTCGCGCGGACTGTAGCCATAATTCGCGGCTGCAAGCAGGTTGTTCTCATAGACCTTTGAAACGATGATCCTGACTCGGGGAACATTTATGATCCGGACCTCGATGTTCTTTGCGCCTTTGCCGGAGAGATAGACGCCTTTACTATTGGCAAAGGAGATGGCGGGCGCGAGTTCACCGAACGTGATATTCGTGGAATATTCTTCATGCAGGACGCCGCCGATGATGCCCCGGAGGCCTTTGGCCAGGGTAAGGGTATAGCTTTTATCCTGATCGAAATTATCGCTATGGATGGCGAATCCGTCTTCGGTAGGTTCGACGGTGAACTTGACGGCGGGGCTAAAGCTGATGGCGGTTGCCAGACCGGTCTCTTTGACGACCTGGCTGGTCTGGACGATGATAGTGCCGGTGGACCCGTCGTGTTCGGTCCTAACCTCACCAATGGTCAATACATAGGGCGAAGGGATCGAGGTTGTCAGCTCGACGTCTTCCTTGAGCCCGTTGGTACCGCCGTCCGGCAGGAGACCCTTGGCTACGACCACTTTGGCGTCCAGCGTCTTGTCCTCCATCTTCAGATCGGTAAGCCGGAGCTGGATGCGGTCCGAGGTGGAAAGCGTTTGCAGGTTATAGTTGAGCGGTTTGCCGTCCAGCCGGATGCTCAGCTTGTCTTTTAGCGAATTGGGGTTCACAGGATAGTTGAACTGAAGTTCCATCTGTGGAATGGCAACGGTGCTGTTCTGGTCCGGAAGCACCCAGGAGACGCTGCTGTTGTCCAGCTTTAGATCGGGGGTATGGAAGATCAGCTCGTCGCCGGTTTTGATGCGGCCGAAGGAGCTGTATTGCAGGATATCGCTTTTCAAGGCAGCGCGGAAGGTGGTAGCCGGCGGAAGCGGCTGTGATGGTGAGAAGACCAACTCGTCGGGGTGTTCCCAGCGGAACCGGCCGGGGATCTTCGGTTCGAAGCTAACGTATTGGGTGGAATCCCATTGGTCGAGAAGCGAGTCTTTGACCAGGGATTGGTTGAACCGGAAGACCAGGTTGCCCAGGGTCGGTACTTCGTCGCGGGCATTGGTATAGTCCAGGCTAACGGTGCTGCGATTACAGGCAGACAGCATGGACAAGGCAATAAGGGTCGTCAGGAAGGCATAGAAGCCTGTGCGGTTACGCATAGAGGGTCTGATAAGAGTTATAAGGTTAACGCTTTTAAAATTAATTTCTTTTCCGTGAGACAATAAAATATTTCGCTTTTATTCTTTGTGCGCCATTAAAGAAAACCTGAAATTAGGGGAAGGAACCAAATACAGACCATGCGCTGGTTGAAAATTACGGGGATTGCGATAGGCGGAGCTTTTGTACTCTTTCTGTTACTGAATTGGATCTTTCCCCTCCCCGACCGGATCGAATATTCCACTATCATCACAGATGACAAGGGAGAAATTATCCATGCTTTTCTCACGCACGATCAGCAATGGCGGATGAAGACGGAGCTGGACGAGATCTCGCCATTACTGCGCAAGACCATTATCGAGAAAGAAGACAAATACTTCTATTATCATCTGGGGGTAAATCCGCTGTCGATCTTGAGGGCATTGGTCCGGAACATCCTGCACAGGCGCCGGACGAGCGGCGCTTCAACGATCACGATGCAGGTCGCACGGGCGCTCGAGCCGAAGCGGCGGACGTACTGGAATAAGGTGCGGGAGAGCTTTCGCGCTGTACAGCTGGAGTGGAAATATTCCAAGCCGGAGATCCTGGCACTATACCTGAACGTGGTACCATACGGCGGAAATATCCAGGGCGTCAAGGCGGCGTCGGTACTTTATTTCAAAAAAAATCCCGATCATCTCAGCCTGGCAGAGATCACGGCTTTGTCGATCATTCCCAACCGGCCGTCGTCGCTGGTGATCGGCAGGAATAACGACCGGATCGTGGAGGAACGGAATAAATGGCTGCGTCGCTGGGCGCGTGAAAAGGTCTTCACCGCGCGGGAGGTCGAGGATGCGCTGGCGGAGCCGCTGACGGCTACCCGGGGAGCGGTACCTTCGCTGGTGCCACAGCTGGCCCTAAAGCTTCGCAAGGCAGGCGGGCCGATCATCCACAGCACGATACAGCTCAATACGCAACTGAAGATCGAGAAGCTCGTCAAGGATTATTCCCGGACGCTGGCGCTGAAAAATATCCGGAATGCGGCGGTGATCGTGCTGGATAACAAGACGCACCGGGTCGTGAGCTATGTCGCCAGCGCCGATTTCCATGACTCAGCCGATGGCGGGCAGGTCAATGGGGCCGCCGCGGTACGCGAGCCGGGGAGCACGTTGAAGCCGCTTCTTTATGGATTATGCATCGATGACGGACTGCTGACGCCAAAGCGGATGATCACCGACGTGCCGATAAATTATAACGGGTATGCGCCGGAAAACTATGACAAACGGTTCAATGGATATGTGACGATGGAATATGCGTTGGAGCATTCGCTGAATATCCCGGCGGTCAAGAGCCTGAAGGCTTTGGGGAAAGATAAGCTGATCGAAAAGCTGGCGGAATGCGATTTCCGGCAGATCGACCGGGACCGCAGGAAGCTGGGATTATCGATGATCCTCGGCGGCTGTGGGGCTACGCTGGAAGAGCTAACGGGGTTGTATAGCATTTTTGCGGATAGTGGGGTGTATGTGCGGCCGCGATATACGTGGGATTCGGCAGGAGGCGAACGAGGGACAAAAATCCTGAGCCCGGCGGCGGCCTTTATGATCGATGAGACCTTGTCGAAGGTCAGCAGGCCCGATTTTCCGCTGAACTGGGAGAGCACTTTGCATCTGCCCAAGATCGCGTGGAAGACGGGTACGTCATATGGCCGGCGGGATGCGTGGAGCATCGGCTATAACAAGCGGTATACGGTCGGTGTCTGGGTCGGGAATTTCTCGGGGCTCGGCGTACAGGAGCTCAGTGGGGCCAATGTGGCGACGCCGCTTCTTTTCACCGTTTTCAATACGATCGATTATGATAATGACGGCGGATGGTTCGAACAGCCGGCGGATTGCGACGTACGGATGGTCTGTTCCGAGACAGGTCTGCCGCCGGCCGACCTCTGTCAAAACCTGGTGACCGATTATTTTATTCCGCTGGTCTCTACGGCAAAGAAATGTGATAACAGGGAAGAGGTATTTATCTCGGCTGATGGAAAGATCTCTTATTGCCGGACCTGTCTGCCGGAATCGGGTTATAAAAAGAAATGGTATACCGTGATCCCGCCGGAGATGAAAGAATATTACGATGCCAACCACATCACCTACGAGGCGATTCCCCCGCATAATCCGGAATGTGAAAGAGTGTTCAGGGAGGGGGCGCCGATCGTGACCTCCCCGGCTAACGGCGGCGAGTACCTGATCAACCGGAAGGACCCCGAACCGCTGTTATTGCGTTGCCGGGTGACAAACGACGTAGCGAAGGTCTATTGGTATATCAATGATAAGTTCTTTAAGAGCAGCGAGACCCGGGGCAAGGAATTCTTTGTGCCGGAGGAAGGGCCGGTGAAGATCTCGTGCACCGACGACAAGGGACGGAACCGCAATATCCGGATCAGGGTGAGATATGTGGATCTCTAGGAAGACCAGTTGGTATTTTGTCCTACGAGCTTCCACTCGCCGGTGGCGGTCAGCCGAAAAATAAACGTACGCCCTATCCCGCAGACCTGTCCGCAGATCACGTTCATGTCAATGACGGCGAACTGGCCATCGTCGGTAAATTGGGGAAGGGAAAAGCTATAGACAATATTTTGCGAGGTAGGGCGGTGAGCAAAGGCGGCATTTTGGGCCAGGATCGAGTCGGCCTGTTTCCGGGTGATGCAGATGGCCTTATCGAGATGGGGCTGTTTCCAGAAATAAGGGTACCGGGAGAGATAGACCTTTTCCGAGAGCTCGTTGAGGATGTTGAAGCTCAGGGGCTCTTTGAGATGGTAGTTGATCCAGTCCTCATAGTTATATTTTACGAAACGGCAGGTATCGGTGCCTACCACCAGGTAGTAGTGAGTAAAGCTGCTGTCGACAACCGTAGTATAGACGGCGTTGACAAATTCTTCGGGGCTTGGGATGTCGGCGCCAGCCGAAGTTTTCTGGGACCGAACGGAGCATGTGATAAGGCAAAAGACAAAGACAAAAAGAAAACGGCCTTGCATATACACTAAGATCGGTAATAGTACGTTAAAGCGGTTATAAAAACGGGAGCGCCCGGCGTAGGCCGAGCGCTCGAAAATCCGATATCTGGTTGATGGGTCTCCGGGGCTGGTCGCTTCCCGTTTGTCTAAATGATCCAGGTTCGCAAAGTCACCTGAGTCGACTTCGTCCGACAGGACCAGACTAGCGGCTAATCCACTTTATGGACGCTGCCGGCGCCGCTTACATGCTGTTCCACATTGGCGGCATTCCCTTTGTACTCCACACTTCCCGCACCACTTACACTAGCCGTCAGCTTTACGCTGGCATATACTTCTGCAGAACCGATACCGGAGATGCTGACATCCGTATTTTCCGCAAGGAGATCATAGCATTTGGCGTCGCCTGCGCCGGATAGGTCGAGCGAAAGGTCCTTGGTCTGGCCTTTCAGATGAATATCGCCTGCCCCTGACAGCGATACGGCCACCCGGGGGGCATCTACTTCCATCTTGATATTTCCCGCCCCGCTGAGATGCATTTCCAGTCCGTCGGGGCTGGTGATCCTGGAATCACTTTCGATGTTACAGGCGCAAGATGCGGCGATCTTATCGAAAACGGGAGTGGTGACATAAATTTTAAGATTATTGCTGGGGACCAGGTTGACACCGTCCCGACTGCGGACCACGACCTCATCGCCATGTTGTTCGACCTCGATGAGCTGAAGGAGGTTGTCATCGCCCTCCAGTTTGATGGCGGGATGGTCGCCTTCCGTCAGATATATGTCGCCGGAAACGCGGAGATCGATGGCCTTGAAACTGCTGACGGACCGATCGTCCGTCTTGACATTGCCGTTCCCATGTACGCGTTTGCCGCCAACTCCGTCGCAGGAGGCGATGAAGAGCGGTAATGCGAGTAAGAACCATGCGGACCGGGATCTTTGGACAGACATAGTGAAAGCGTTTCTCATATTGTGTGTTTTAGGTTGTCCACAAATTTTGGTTTTTTCTGTGGGATTGTAAAATGCTGGCCCAAGAATGATGCGGCGCGGTTTTGGCGGGTGAAGCCGATTTGCCGGCTTTTTTTTACTTTTGCGTGATCATGACGGAAAAGATCCTAATTCTTGACTTCGGTTCCCAGTATACTCAATTGATCGCCAGGGCTGTACGTGAGGCCAATGTGTACTGCGAGATCATTCCCTTTTCCAAGCCGGTTGTCTTCGATCCTAGTTTGAAGGGGATCATCCTGTCCGGTTCCCCCTTTTCGGTGAATGACGCGAATGCCCCGCAGGTGGATATTGCCGCGCTGCACAGCCGGCTGCCGGTTCTGGGGGTTTGTTATGGGGCGCAACTGACCGCCAAACAGTTCGGGGGGCGTGTCGCCAACAGTAATAAGCGGGAATATGGCCGGGCGCTTTTGCACAAACAAAAGGACAGTCCGCTGCTCAAGGATGTCACGGAGCTTTCGCAGGTGTGGATGAGCCATGCCGATACGATATTGGATCTGCCGGGAGAGTTCGAGGTGCTTGCGAATACGGAAAGTATCCCTTATGCGGCTTTCAGGAAGTCAGGCGGGCCAGCCGGCAGCGGTCGGGCGGGGGGCAGCGGTCGGGCGGGGGGCAGCGGTCAGGCGGAGAGCGGCGGCGCAGGCGAGCAGCCGTTGTACTGTCTGCAATTCCATCCCGAGGTCTACCATTCCGTCGAAGGCAAGAAGATCATCCGGAATTTCCTGGTGAATGTCTGCGGTTGCAAGCAGGATTGGACGCCGGCGCATTTTATCGACGACACGGTTGCGGCATTACGCCAGCAGATCGGGAAGCGAAAGGTGATCATGGCATTGAGCGGTGGAGTCGATTCCACCGTAGCGGCCACGCTGATCCATAAAGCAGTAGGCGACCGGCTGCATGGCATATTTGTCGACAATGGCGTCCTACGCAAAGACGAATTCTCGCAAGTCCTGAATACGTATAAAAAGATCGGGTTGAATGTGACAGGTGTCGATGCCAAGATGCTTTTCTATAAGGAGCTGGCCGGCAAGACCGATCCTGAAGCCAAGCGGAAGACTATCGGAAGACTGTTCATCGAGATCTTCCAGGATGAGGCGAAGAAGATCCCCGGGGTAGAATTGCTGGGGCAGGGAACGATCTACCCGGATGTCATCGAAAGTGTCAGCGTACATGGGCCTTCGGTGACGATCAAATCCCACCACAATGTAGGCGGATTGCCGGAGAAGATGCACCTGGAACTTGTAGAGCCGCTGAGGTTCCTTTTTAAGGACGAGGTAAGACGGGTAGGCGCGGAGCTGGGCATCCCGGATGATCTGTTGCAACGCCATCCTTTCCCCGGCCCGGGTCTGGCGATCCGCATCCTGGGTGAGATCACGGAAGACAAGGTGCGATTATTGCAGGACGCAGATGATGTCTATATCCAGGGGCTCAAAGACAATGGACTTTATTCCGCCGTATGGCAGGCCGGCGCCATTCTCCTACCGGTGAAAAGTGTAGGCGTCATGGGGGACGAAAGGACCTATGAATATACGATAGCGCTTCGCGCGGTGACGTCGGTGGACGGGATGACGGCCGACTGGGCGCATCTTCCGTATACATTCCTGGCTGATGTTTCCAATAACATCATCAACAATGTGAAAGGGATCAATCGCGTTGTATATGACATCAGCAGTAAGCCGCCGGCAACGATAGAGTGGGAATAGGCATGGGCGAAGCCGGAATAAGGCGGCGCGGATAGCAATAAGCATGAAAAAAAATATCCGATATTCTTTATTATGGTTGCCGTTGGGGCTGGCGATGAGCTTTGCCGCTCACGCGCAGGCAGATACCAGTGGCGCCAGGCGGCAGGATAGCAGTGGCCTTATGCGGCAGGATAGCAGTGGTGTCAGGCAACAGGATACCAGTGGTTCCAGCGTCTATCATCTGGCCATCTTTACCCCGTTATACCTGGATTCCGCTTTCGATCCCACCGGCACTTATCGCTACGACAAGAGTTTTCCCAAGTTCATCAATCCCGGGTTGGAATTCTATGAAGGGGCGCAGATGGCGCTCGACACCATGGAGAAAGAGCATGTGCGGCTGGACGTACAGATCTATGATACGCGTTCCGATAAGGAAAGTTTGCAGCAGATGCTTGAAGACTCCGCCCTTCAGCATGTAGACCTGATGATCGCGGAAGTGAGCAATACGGGGGAGCTGCAGCAACTGGCGGCAGCCGCGCAGAAAAGGAATATTCCGTTCATCGATGCGAATTACCCCAACGACGGCGGGGTCACGAACAATCCCAGCCTGGTGATCCTCAACTCTACGTTAAAAACCCACTGCGAAGGGATCTACCGTTATATGCAAAGAAACTATCCGACGAAATCACTTATTTTTTTCGGTAAAGCCGGCTCCCAGGAGGACCGGTTGAAGGGATATTTCAAGGAACTGGACAAGAAAACGGCCGGTGTGCCGCTGAATATCCACTATGTGACATTGAATGATAATTTTGATGCTTCGACGATAGCCGCCGACCTGGACAGCAATACCTTGTCGGTGTGTGTAGCCGGGT
>DASZOW010000476.1:0-2562 GCA_035550615.1 Puia sp. | reverse complement strand
TCCATGAGCTCGTCCAACCGTTCACCGGCATGTTCCGCCGCCAGCCCGGGAAAGACCACCATGGAAGGAGCATGCATGCTCCCGCTGGTCCATTCCAGGCCTTCCCTTGAAATGACATTGCCGCCAAGCGTGGTAGCTTCCTGCCGGAATAACGCCGAATGATTCAGCGCAGCCGCCTGCTCCAATTGTTGGAAAGTAGCATTTTCTAATAACACAGAGGAAAATTACGCCATAGTTCAATTCAACAGATGGCTGTCGCGGAAAGAATTGGGGCCGCTATCGCCGAACGTACCGGGCCAGGGGAGATAGCAATCGGAGTAATGATCTTCGATGGCCTGACCGACGGCTTCGGTGAGTCCCGTAGACTCCTTTTCGATGTCCGCCCAGGTATCCTTTTTATTATATACGAGCGCCATGGACTCGGTTTCGCCGCAGGGGAAATGGACGAGGAAGATCACAATGTTGTTGACGAGGATCGGTTTCACCACTATGGGATTCCGCAACCCTTCGAAAAGGTATTCCAATTCAAATGACTTTTCAAATGGCAGATGCAGCTGGATCGAAGAAGCATAAGGAATATTTTTTAATCCATTGAGTCTTAATCGAAAACCTGACATAATGAAAAATTGAATGAATGATTTTGAGTACATCGTTCCACGGCAGGAACAGGACGAAAGGTCTGAGCGAGGGTCTATGCTTGAATAGGAGTGATCGGTAATGCCTTAGCAAATTAATAGCTTTAACTAATCCCTGAGTAGAATTAATTCTACAGGCCATTCTTTTTTATTGATGAATTTAGCTAAATGCAACCACAGATACTTTTGGCAGACGATCACAGCATGATCCGTAAGGGGCTCAAGTTGCTGCTGCAGTTGCATCTTGGTTTTACGCAGGTTTCGGAGGTCGGCAGCTGCAATGAGCTGATGAAGGAGCTGGCAAAAAAGAAGTATACCCACCTGGTGCTCGATATTATCCTCTCGGATGGAAGCACGCTGGAGATCCTGCCCAATATTCAAAAGCTTTATCCCGATCTCCGGATCATGGTTTTCTCGATGCAGCCCGCCGAAGTTTATGGCAAGGCGCTCCGGCAATATGGGATCGATCACTATCTCCCCAAAACGACGCCGGAAGAAGAAACGATCCGGCTGCTGCGGCGTTTTCTGTTGAACGAACATGCTACGAGAGACAATGTGGGCGTGCGTTATCCGAACAATCCTTTCTCCTCGCTGGCTCCGCGCGAGCTGGAGATCCTGCATTATGTCCTCAAAGGATTCGGAACAAAGGAGATCGCCGAAACGCTCAATGTAAAGATGAATACCATTTCGACGGTCAAGAACAGGATCTTCGAAAAAACGCTGACGTCAAATCTCAAAGAATTGATAGAATTGGCTACCTTGTATAATGTCAATTATTAAGATAACGGGGCTATCGTTCTGGTTCTTAATCGGTTATCTTTCTCTTTCGGCACAATCCACCTATCATATCCAACGGTTCACCACCGACAACGGGCTACCGTCCAACGGCATCAAAGGGCTGCAATGGGACGACCGGACCGGCTTTCTCTGGGTCGCTACCGAGGCGGGTATTGCGCGTTATAACGGCGCCGATTTTCTGCTGTTCGACCGCACCAATTCTCCCGGCATGTACTCCGAACGGATGCTGTTCCTGCTCAAGAACCGGGATGGGCGCATCTTTTCATCCGATGAAGCGGGCGATCTTTTTTTTGTTGCAAAGAACCGGTTGCAGTTCATGGGGCAGACAAAGATAGACGCCCGGCCGGCCTCATTCCGGTTAGCGGGTCTCGTGGCATCCGGCCGGCTTTTCCGGCAATCTTCCACGCAGGCGCCGGCCGGTTTCGGATTCAACTGGTTCAGGGAACAGCTGGTGCCGGTGGCCGAGAACCGGCTTCTCTTCACGCATAATGATACGTTATACGATTATCGGCTGGGCCATCCCGTTCCAGGTTATGTGATGACGCTCACGCCGGAAGCCAGGATCTGCTGGCTGGACGAGACGCTGTTCCGCTATGAACCCGGCCACGGGTTTTACCGGCTGGATGCCGATTCGGGTAAGAAGCTACCTGTTGCCGTCGCCGGTCTCGATGCCAAACCCGGCCCGTGGAAAGATCTTTCCTTATTCTGGGATTATGGGATGAACACGCCGCTTCTGCTTCGTGGTCCGAATGTATGGGCCCTTCACTATACCTCGGGGCAACTCACGGCCGGGCTTATCTGTAATGCCCTGCCGACGGACGGCATCATCTCGCATCTCAAATACGACAGCAGCAGCGGTCTCCTCTTCGCCGGGACACAATCCAAAGGCATCATCGTGGTCCGGAAGGATCAGGTCACGCCTATAAAGGCGGCCATGCCGGAGCCGGGGCGGCAGACGGCCTATTACAGCCAGGTAGCGCTTCCGGATGGCGCTATCCTGACCAGCGAAGGACAGGTGCTCGGCGGACATCGCCAGGCGTCTATGTTCCCGGCTATCCGAACACCTTTCAACACCTTTGTGATGGAAGATGCCGACAGCACGCTTTGGTATAGCGTCGGAGATACCATC
>DASZOW010000475.1:0-6263 GCA_035550615.1 Puia sp. | reverse complement strand
GGGTTGCAAGCGGTGATGGCGGAGAAATCGGGTATCGAGCCTTCCGTCGAGGGTGGGCATTGGTATGTCGACAGCCTGGCTACGACGGCTGCATTCCGGGCGGCGTTGGGTCGGTCTTCTATCGTGCACATCAGCTCGCATGCGTTTGCCGGAGCCGACAGCCTGGATGCGCCGCATATCGAACTTTATGATGCGCCGTTCTATATTTTCGACATGCAGGGTTATGACCGGCACCCCAGCCTTGTGGTGCTCAGTGCGTGTCGTACGGGTGATGGCCGTTTTGTCTCGGGCGAAGGTGTGCAAAGCCTTGCGCGTGCCTTTACGGCAGGGGGAGCTGCCGCGGTGGTAGCGGGATGGTGGAATGTCAATGATGAGGCGGCTGCGAAGCTGATGGCTGGGTTTTATAGGCTCATGGCAGAGCAGGCGGCCGGGGCCGGCGGTTCGGTCAACGCCGCATTTGCGCTTCGGCGGGCCAAGCTGGCGTGGATAAGCGATGCCCGCGTTTCGCCGCTTCTCGGGCTTCCTTATTATTGGGCGGCGTTGAATTACCAGGGGAACCCGAGGCCTTTTTCTCCCGGTGCGGTCAGCGGGTTGCGCGGGAATAGTGGGACCAGTAGGTTGCGGCACGAGGCCAGTGAGTTGCTGCGGCATGGCAGGGTTCCGGGCGGATGGTGGTGGTTGGCTATAGTTGTGATCGTGGCGGGCTTCGCCGGTTGGCGGATTGCGCGTACGCGGAGATCATGACAACAATGCGGGATTGAGCGGAGAATCGATGTGCGAGCCGGGTTCCCGGCCTGATAGCCAGGTCTGGCGGTCGTTTTCCTGGAAGTCGTTGGCGGGTTTTGTGACTCTGGCGCCGTCGGCGACGTAAATGATCGTCATTACCTCGCGGGTGTCGGGGGAGTTGTTGCCGGGGGCAGAATGGAGGGTCCAGCCGTAATGCCAGGAAGCATCGCCTGCTTTCATTTGGGCGGGGCGTGAGATGGGATAGCCTTTCCCGCTAATGTAGCTGCTGAGGGTAGACTCGGATTCGTCGGAGATCGCGAGACTGCCGACGGGGCCATCTTTATGGGAGCGGGACGCGAAGGTGAGCATTCCCATGTCCTCGGCGATGTCGATCAAGGGCATCCACATGGTCACGGTCAGCGGGGTATCCACCGGCCAGTAGAACTGGTCCTGGTGCCACGGCGTTATGCCGCCGCCGGCTTCTTTGTAAAGCGCCTGGTCATGGTATAGTCGTACATTTTTTACCCCCAGCAGGCCTGCGGCGATGCGGGCGAAGCGTTTGGCGAGGGTGAATTGCGCAACGCCAGGGTCCCGTTTCCACAGGTTCATGATCTGCAGGAAGGCTTTTCCATAGGTGTCGCGGTCAGCCATCTTCCGGCGTTCGGTGTTGTAACGATATGCGGCGTCATTGATGACGGGGCGATATGCGGCGATCTCCCGGGCGTTCAAGACGCCGGGCAGCAGGACGTGCCCATTGGCTTGAAAGGTGGTGATGTGATCTTGATCGAGTTCATATTGTTTGGATAGATCGAAAAGCATGGGGGTGGTATTGTTTTAAAGATACGCAATTCCGGGGAAATGCAGGGGTGGGGAGGAGGGGCGGTTATAAAGAAAGCCGGCCCCGCGTGTGCAGGACCGGCTCATAGGAATTCGGTGGCCCGTGGGCGTTAGAAACCTGGCCGGCAACTTAGTTATAGCCGGGGTTTTGGGTCAGGGCGGGATTGAGGTCGATCTCGGATTGAGGGATCGGCCACAGGTAGAGGGCGTCGGTGAAATGCCATACGTCCAGCTGCTGGCCCGCGAGGCCTTTGATGACGCGGCCGTCCATGAGCTGTTTGGCGATGCCCCAGCGGCGGATGTCGGAATAGTAAGTGCCTTCGAAGGACATCTCCACCCGGCGCTCGAGACGGATCGCCTGCCGCAGCTGATCCTGGGTCAGGGTCTGGGCAATCGGCGGCATGTTTACGCCGGGCCGGGCGCGGACCTGATCGATGGCATTATACACGGACGCATCCGGGCCGCTGGCTTCGTTCTTCGCCTCGGCATACATCAGCAATACATCGGCATAACGGAAGACGATAAAGTTCAATGGGGAATCGCCCCAGTTATAGCCATCTACCGTCAACACATACTTGCGAGGCAGATAACCGGTGTACGATGACGCGGAAGTGCCAAGCAGGATACTCGTATAAGGGATATTTCGCCACGTAGCGCCGGGGCGCACGAGGGTATAGTCCATGCGCGGGTCTCTATTGTCGTAGGGATGTGCGGGATCATAGCCCGACGCGGGATCGGTGATGGGCAAGCCATTCTTCATCTCGAAGGCATCCACGAGATCCTGGTTGACGAAGATCTGATCCCAGCCTTTGCTATACGAACTCAACGGCGCCATCAGCCCATCCATGGGACTGCCCTCACCCAGACCGGGAGCGGCATACTGTACATCGAAGATGACCTCCTTATTGTTTTCGGCTGCGGTACTGGTAAACATTGCCGCATAGTCGGTATACAGCTGATATTGATTCAGGTTGATCACGGCCTGTGCGGCGTCGGCGGCCTTTGCCCACTGCTGGTCGAACAGATAGGTTTTGGCTTTTAAAGTTAACGCCGCGCCACGGGTTGCGCGACCGATATCCGACGCTCCATAGGACAGGGGCAGGAGGGCGGCGGCGGAATCGCACTGGGATATGATGAAAGACACCACTTCCTCCTTGGTATTACGTGCGGGCAGGGACGCACCCAGCGTCAACACCTGTTTTACCAGGGGCACGCCCCCGTAGAAGTCGACGAGGTTATAATAGAACAAGGCCCGCAGGAACATGGCCTCGCCGGTGAGCCTGCTTTTGAGCGTTGCATCCATATTGACGCCGGGGAGTTTCGACAGGGCCAGGTTCGCCTTGTAGATGCCGGAATAGAGCTGTTTCCATTTATCGGTGACCGGCGTTGTCGTCGTAGCGAGCAGGTTGCCTTCCGCGATAGCGGAGTAGCCGTTGAGATAACCGCTCCAGATCCAGCCATTCGGCGTCATCCCATCCGTCTCGGGGATATAGCCATAGATCTGGTAATTGTGTTGCATCTGGTCATAGATGGCCGTGATACCCGACAGCGCGTCGGCGTCGGTCTGCCAGAAGTTGGCATCCGATAGCTTATCGCTGGGTTTCGAGTTCAGGTAATTCTTGGTACAACCGGCAAGGAGGAGCGACCCGGCTGTCAATATGAGGAATATCTTTTTCATGATTTTCATGTTCGCTTTTAGAATGAAAGATTGAGGCCGAAGGTCAACACCCGGACGTTGGGGTTCTCGATCTGATAATCGGTGTAATCGCCCGTTTCCGGATCGAGGCCGTTATACTTTGTCCATGTAAAGGGGTTCTGGGCGTTGGCATAGACCTGCAGCCGCGTGATGCCTACATGCTGTACCAGCTTCAACGGCAAAGTATATGCGAGCTGAAGATTCTTCAACCGGAGGAAGGAACCGTTCTGTACCCAGAATGAAGAGGCCTGGGTGTTGTCGCTGTTATTGTCGGTGGTCAGCCTCGGAATATTGCTATTGGGATGAGTCGTGGACCAGGCGTTCAGGAAATGAGAGTTGATCTCGCGTCCCGGGCGGATGGCGCTGGTATACCACAGGTTGCTATAGTACCTGCTGACGCCGGCGATGCCCTGGAAGAGGGCGGACAATACGACGCCTTTGTAGCCGATGGAGGCATTGAAGCCATAGGCATATTTGGGGATGACGCTTCCGAGAAAGACCCGATCGTTGCCATTGATGACGCCGTTCTTGTCCACATCGTCGTATCTGAGGTCGCCGGGTTTGTTGGCGCCGGAGAGCTTTTGTTTCGCCCATTTAGTGATGTCATCCTGGCTTTTGAATGTGCCGTCGGCCTTGTAGCCATAGATCGCATCGATGGGCAGGCCCTGTTTGATGATGGAGTTGTTGCCGATAGACTGGATGACGTTGGGGTTGCCCTGGAAATATACCACGGTGTTGGTATTATAGCTAAGGTTGCCGCCGAGGGACCATTGGATGGCGCCGGCCCGGTCCTTGTAGGTGGATGAGACTTCCCAGCCCCGGTTCCGTACTTTGCCGACATTCTGATACGGCGGGGTCAGTCCCCCATACAGAAAAGATACCGGCAACTGAACGAGGATATGGTTGGTCAGGCGATCGTACCAGTCGAACGTAAGGTCGAGTTTCTGTTTGAAGAGCGTGATGTCGGCGCCGGCGTCGGTGGTCGTCGTCGATTCCCAGGTGATATCCGGGTTGGCCATGGTGGTGGGCGCCAGGCCGGCGGAGAGAGAATTGCCGAAGATATAATTGAGCCCTGCGGAATACAGGTTCATGAACTGGTACAGGTTGATGTTTGCGTTACCGAGCTTGCCCCAGGAACCCCGGAATTTGAGGTTGTCGATGAAATCGAGGTTGGCGGCTTTGAAAAAATCCTCTTCGCTGATACGCCACGCGCCGGAGAAGGAGGGGAACAGGCCCCAGCGGTGGCCGGCGGCGAAGCGGGAAGAACCGTCATCGCGGAGGTTGGCTTCGAGGATATACTTTCCCCGGTAGTTATAGTCGGCGCGACCGAAATACGACGAAAGGCTATAGCTGGAAGAGGTACCGGCGACCATGGGCTGTGACAGGCCGGCGCCCAGCTCCCAGGTATCGTTGGAGGGGAAACCCTGGTTCTGGCCGCTGAAGGCGCTGGCTTGCTGGTATTCGCGGCTCGTGCCGGCCAGCAGGGCGAGGTGATGATCGCCGAAATCGCGGGTGTAGTTGAGAGTGGAGTAAGCAGTAAGATACAGGCTGTTGTCATTGCGTTGATAGAGCTGAGAAGGGACGCCGGCATTGTTGACCGTGATCGTATTCGTCTGGAAGTTCCAGAGATTCATGATCGGTCCCGAGTCTTTGTATTGTTTGGACTCCTTGTTATAGATCTCGGCGCTGCCGTTGACCTGGAATTTGAGCCCTTTGACGATGTCCCACTCCCCGTATAATTTGCCGAAGCTGTACTCGCCGGTTTGCGGGTAGAACCAGGTGTTCATGTATTGAAGCGGGTTGGCGACGTTGTTGCTTTCGTCGACCGTATTTCTGCCGCCATAGCGGACCTGGCCGTCCTGGACGAGCTTTGGCGTTTCGCCGGGGACAGAGTTGGCGCCGTAATAGAGCAGCGTGGTGACGCTAAAGGGTTCCTGGACGTTGTTCCAGTAACCGGCGATGTTGCCGCCTACTTTTAGCTTATCGCTGATCTTATGATCGATGTTCAGCCGGAGGCTATATTTTTTGGCGCTTGTCGTTTTCATGATCCCCTGGTCGTACAGATACCCCATGGAGAGATAAACCGAGGTCTTATCGTTGCCGCCGCTGACCGACAGATTGTGGTTCATGATGTTGCCCTGGCCGAAGATGACGTCCATCCAGTTCGTATTCGGGAAGAGCGTTTTGTCCGTGGCGTTTTGCCAGGCCGCGATGGTAGCCGGTTTGAAGAGATCCGCGTTGCCGGGGTTGTCGGCTTTGTTGATCTGGTTCATGAGTCCCATGTAGGTGGGATAGTCGGTGACCGGTTTGAAGAGATGTGTGGCCTTGTCGATGCCGGCGTAAGCATTGTATTCCACCAGCGTCTTGCCTTTTTTGCCGCGTTTTGTCGTGATGAGGATGACGCCGTTGGCGGCGCGCGAGCCATAGATGGAAGCCGAGGCCGCGTCTTTGAGGATGCTGACAGATGCCACGTCGTCGGGGTTGATGTTGTTGAGCGAGCCGACGACACCATCGATAATGATGAGTGGGTCAGAGCTGTTGGTGGTGCCCGAGCCGATGGTTCCTACGCCCCTGATACGGAGGACGGAGCCCGTATGGCCCGGTTGTCCTGTGGTTTGAGATACAGACAGGCCGGCGGCGAGGCCAGACAATGCGGACGACACGTCGGTGACGGGGCGGTTCTCCAGTTCCTGGTCATAATTTACGGTGGATACCGAGCCCGAGACATTCACTTTGGCCTGGGTGCCGTAACCGACGACGACGACTTCGTTGAGCTTGTTGATGCGCGTTTCGAGGGTGAGGTCGAGGCGGGTGCGGTTGTGGAGGCGGGTCTGGTAGGTCTCCAGGTTAACGCCGGAGAAGATGAGCAGCGCATTGGGGTCGACGTTGGTCAGCGTGAATTCCCCGCGGTCGTCGGTGGCGGTCATGGCGCCGCCCCTGACGGTGACGGTGATGCCGACTAAGGGTTCCCCTTTTTGGTCGACCAGTTTGCCGTGAACGGTGA
>DASZOW010000474.1:0-7603 GCA_035550615.1 Puia sp. | reverse complement strand
AAAGCAGCAAAATTAGCGAGCACCCGCATCCCGAAGCGATGGCTTTTCTCGGGATGGAACTGGACGCCGAAAATATTGTTTATCCGGAAAGCGCAGACAAATTCATAACCGTAGTCCGCCCGGCCAATGGCTTTGCCGTCGTCGTCCAGAACAAAATGATAGGAGTGCGCAAAATAGAACCGCGGCTCTTCCGGCATCGCGGTCCACAATGGAGCCTCCTGCGCGATGATCAGATCGGACCAGCCCATATGAGGAACTTTCTGCTCGCCGGAAGGGTCGAGCCTAAACCTGACGGTATCGGCGTCTATCCAGCCCAGGCCGGCTTCCCTGCCTTCTTCGCTGCCCCGCGTCATCATTTGTGCGCCTACACAGATGCCTAAGACCGGGATCTTGTCTGTATGCGCTTTTTTCTCCACCAGCTTTCTCAGGCCGCTGGCATTGAAATTCTGCATGCATTTATCGAAATTCCCCACGCCTGGTATCAGAATACGGTCCGCCTTCTCCACTTGCGCCGGGTCGCCCGTAATACAGGCATCGACGCCTATCCGGCTGAACATGTTAAGCACGGAGGTCAGGTTCCCGACACCGTAGTCGATGATAGCCAGCATCAACTCTTTACCGGAAAAATAGCCCGGTAGGCCTTTTTAAAAGGTTTCAGAAAGGGATAACGAAGATCGATGGGTTTCTCATAATCGAAGTCATAATGGCTTCGCGGCGGCCTGGCCATGATGGCGGCAAATTCTTTTTCCGTGAGGCCGAGCTTTTTCAACACAAACTGATAATCGATCTTCAGTTGATCCGGGTTATAGATCGGGTTCTTCAATTCCTCGAGAGCTTCCGCTTTGGTTATCTGCCCGCTGAATATCAAATCGCTCAAATGTGCCTTGCGCTTATCGATCCCGAATTTTGTAGGAAGAATATAACCCTGGTAGAACCTGGTCCAGACGCTTTCATAGTGTTTGCCGCCATAATCGCGCCAGCCCAGCTCCTTTATGATCATCTCCTTGACCGCATTTTTGTTGTAGTCCATGTAATTTAGCACGGACAACGAATGTACGCCTTTTACATTCTGGTAAAAGCGTTTCACTTTCGCATCCATGAAGGGAAAGGTCTTTAGCCGGACTTTGCCATAGACCTTGTGGATAGCCTTGATATTGATATGGTCGGTTTTGGGATGTACCCAGCTTCGGGGAAGCGTGTTCTCCGTCTGGACATTGGTGCCGCTGAGAATGCATTTAATATTCCTTTCACCCGCCAGCCGGTTTAAGGTCGCAAAGATGGCGTGATCCGTAATCGCTTCGATATCCACGACGGACGCTTTGAGATAGGAGAGCTGGATATCCTTGAACTCTTCCCAATCGATGACATAGGTAAAAAGATCGAAACCAAGCCGGGTGATGATATTCTCGATATTCATCACGGCCAGCTCGGAATTCCAGCCATTGTCGAAATGCACTGCCAACGGCCGCAGGCCCATTTGTTTGGCCGTCCACGCGACATACGTGCTGTCCACACCGCCACTAAGACCCATAATGCAGTCATATTGCTGGCCCGCACGATCCTGCTTTATTTTTGCACAAAGCTCCTCCAGCTTTCGGTGTCCGGCGTCGCCCCTGATCACCTTTTCCTGCTCTGCCTTTTTATACTCGTAATAATAATTGCAGATACCTTTGTCGTCAAAGAAAATATCCGGGTCCTCGATCGTGTCCATCACGGAGATGGAACATTGCCGGTAGGCTGCTTTTTCGCTCATATCACTCGTCTTTTTTAAAAACGAAAAAATTGGCTTCGGACTGTTGGTCGCCCGTACCCGGATAGGGATTTGCTATCTCCTCCACCAGGGTAAAGTTGCGGACATATTTTTCCACATAGGCTGTGAATCTCCGGTGGAGGACGTGTATCGTTTCTACCCTGTCGAAATTCGTGGCGTAGACGATGACATAACGTCCGGCCGATGAAAAAAGATCGGTAATATACTTGATGAAGATCTGTTCTTCTATGATGTGATAAAGCACGTCCAGCGACAGGGCCAGGTCCGCCCTGATAAAACCGCGGTTGAAGAATGCGCTGCCGTCATACAGAAAAAAAGATTTGGAGGGATCGTTCCGGAATTTTTCGGCGCAGTGACGGATGGCGCTTGCCGAAACATCGAGTCCCAGGTAAGAGGGATATTCGATCAGCGAAAGCTGGTGGCCGTCGCCGCAGCCGAATTCGACGGCAGTGCCGATAGCGTTCCTTTTGACGAAGTCATTGATAAAGTCTGCCTTGAAGACGGCCAGCTTGCCGTATGAGCCGTCGCCGCTGTTACCACCGGCGGCATATCGCTGTTCCCAATAGTTCTTTGAGTTAAAATCTTGCTTTTTACGCCGAAGGGCGGTAAGTAATTTTCTCATGATTCAATGATTGATAATTCCCTATCGACGATATTGACGATGTTACAGATATCCCTGATACTTTTGGCTGCGTTAGCGGAGAGCTCACTGAATTTGTCAGGCTTTTCCAGCAGTTCCTGCAGCGCATCTGCAATTTCGCGGGGGCTGGAAGTCAGGATACCGCTGACGTTATGATCCACGAATTCGGGAATCGCAGTGTTGCGGGAAGTCACGGGCACCAAGCCGCTGGACATCGCTTCGCACATCGATACGCCCTGTGCGTCCTGCCGGGTCGGGCAAAGAAAAACTCCATACTGTTCATGCAAAGCCGGGATCTCCACCTGTCTGACGGCCTGTTTGCGAAGCTCGATATTACTGAATTTCCGCAGGGGCTGGGTCAGCGTATCGAACAGCCCTCCCTGGCCCATAAGGGTAAAGGAAAACTCCTTGAAGGCTTCCCTGCGGGATAGTTCGAGGATCGCTTTGACGGATATGTCGTTTGCATATTTCCGGGTAACGAAGGAACGGAGCAGCAATACTTTTTTTCGCATTTCCGGTCCTTTCTCCCTGTACCGGAAAAGCGAGGTATCGATCGGATTGGCGATGATCGTCGTTTTTCTGATATTGCACAGCGTATCCTGGCTGGTGATCTTCCTCATCCAGTTGGATACGAAAACGAACCTGATATCCGGATTATTGTTGGCATACTTTATCAGTCTCCGGAAATGGTACTGCTGGACGGTATTGGAAGCGACGAATTTCAGGAATACAGGAGAATACAGGGTATAGTTGAATAGCCTGCGGTACCAGCCCAGCGCCTCATAACCGTGTACCCAAATGACGACGGGGACGCCGATCATGCGGATCACGTTGTCCAGCATCCACGGCTGGTAGAAATGGATGAGGATTTTATCCGGTCCGTATTCGCCAATGGCCTTTACCAGGGAATCCATATCGCCGAAAAGCCGGACCGGCACTCCCTCATAGACCAGTTCCGCCGGTTGATGGAAAAAGGAGAAGGCCATCACCTGGTGTCGTTTGGCATATTCCTTTACCCGGACATGCACGAATACATCGCCCATGATGTTATTCAGATGCGGATAATTTTCGCTAAGTATCAGCAGTCTCATAGAAGATTGAACCGGGATAGCGTATGCGAAACGATCTTTTCCGAGGCCTTTCCATCGCCAAAGGGGTTGACGATGGAAGACATGGTTGCATAGAGATTGCCGTTATCGATGAGACCGGATACCTGGCCGACGATGTCCACTTTATTTGTCCCTACCAGCTTAGCTCCCCCCGCCCTGATGGCTTCATCCCTTTCTGTAGTATCTCTCATGACCAACACGGGCTTGTGTAAGGCAGGCGCCTCCTCCTGGATGCCGCCGGAGTCGGTGAGGATAAAATAAGATTGCGACATCAGCGACGTGAATTCCACATAGCCCATCGGCGGGACCAGGTATACGTTGCCTAAGTCCTGCAGGAGCCGGTTCACCGGCTCCTGAACGTTCGGGTTGAGATGTACCGGGTAAACGAAATCACAATCCGGATATTTCGCCGAAAGCTCCCGGATCGCCAGGCAGATATTCTCGAAACCGGTACCGAAGTTTTCCCGACGATGCCCGGTAATCAGAATGATCTTTTTGCCATTTTTTCCCCACGGATGCCCTTTATCGGCCGGCGCGCCATTGAGCCTGCTGCGGGTCAGCAGCAGCGCGTCGATCACCGTGTTGCCTGTAACGAATACAACGGATGGCTCGATTCCTTCCTTCAGCAGGTTGTCAGCGGCAGTCTGGGTCGGCGCAAAATGCAGATCGGCGATCCGGGAGATCACCTCGCGGTTGAATTCTTCCGGAAAGGGTGAAAACCGGTTAAAGGTCCGCAGACCCGCTTCCACATGCGCTATCTTTATCTTTTTGTAAAACGCCGCCGTCGCCGCACTCATTGCGGTAGTGGTGTCTCCCTGTACAAAGATCAGATCAGGTCTCCTGTTCTCCAAATAGGCATCTACAGCGGTAATACTCCGGGCCGTGAGACCTGCCAGCGTCTGCCCGGGCTGCATGATGTCGAGGGAATCGTCGACTTTCAAGTCGAAGAAATCCAGCAGTGGCAGCACCATCTCCCGATGTTGGCCGGTAAAGCAGATCTTGACGTCTGTCTGCCGGCAATCGAGGAATGCCTTGATCACGGGAGCCAACTTGATCACCTCGGGACGTGTTCCAAAAATAAATGAGAGCTTCAACATGGTTTGGTTATCGGGTGTCAATAATAATTCTCTATTCTTCTCTTGCTGAGAAACGGAAGAAAGTGGATCTTCAGAAATATCCGCGCCACCCGCCAGCCGGACCCGATTGCCTCGGCCGGACCGCGGAATACCTTCCAGAACAAGCTGATGCTTTTGCGGAATGCACCGGCATGGAACAGATGGTCGATATTCCGAAGTTGAATGAAGCGGATGAGGTGCAGGTACTTTTTGTCATTGGGGTTCGCATACCGAAGCTTATCCAGCATGAGCCCGTCCACATACAGCATATTGATAAAATTGGTACTATAGCTAAGACCGTTGTAATGCCGATTGTACATTCCGGAGGCAAAGGGCTGATATTTTATCCGTCCTTTAAGACTTAGAAGATAAAAAAGGAAATAGGCGCTGGCATGCGTCTCGACGAACCAATCCGGCAATGGGCCCAGGATATTCCTGAAGAGAACAGTGCACGTGGGCACTTTGAATCTTTCAAACACATCATATTGGCTGAAATATGGACGGGGCGGATCACCCTCATAGTAGCTGTCGAGGACCGTATCGGTCTTGAAATCGCGGACCTTGACGTCGGTGAAACTCATGACCACGTCCGGTTCGCGGAATGCCGCCAGCTGTTTTGCCAGTTTATTTTCGTCTATCCACTCGTCGTCGCCTTCGCAGAGCGCGATATAGTCACCGGTGCATAGCGAATAACAGCGCAGAAAGTTCCGGTTGGGTCCGAGATTCTTTTCCTGCAGGAAATACCTGACCCTGGGGTCGGCGGCCGCATATTTCCGGCAGATGGCGTCGGTAGCGTCTTTGGATACGTCATTGCCGATGACCAGTTCCAGACGAAAATCGCCGCGTTGATCCAGGACTCCTTCTATGGCCTGCGCAATATACTTCTCGTGGTTATAGGTGATCATCAGTACGCTGATGAGGGGTGTTGTCATGCCGGAGAAATTTTCTTTTCGAGCAGGAGGAAATCATCTTTTCTTTTTCCGACGCATTTACCGGGAACGCCTGCTATGATGTCCAGGGGATTACTGCTTTCCCTGACAAAGGAATGCGCGCCGACCGCCGTACCCAGAGCCAGGGTCACTCCGGGCATCACCGAACTGGATACGCCGAGGATACAATGTTTCTCTACCAGGACGGAGGCTGAATAGGTCCCGATAAGCTCGCGCGGAACTACGGCGCCGGTCATATAGCGGCCGGAGTAATCGTCCGTGGAGGTAAAGATACCGACATAAGGGGCCGTGGTCACAAAGTCTTCAAGCGTCAGATCGGCAGCGCCATTCATAAAATTGTATGCAGAAAGATGGACGTAGCTGCCGATGACGAACCGGGCGTTGCCGGACGGCGCCAGAGTGCAGTAGTTGTCTATCCGGATATTGTCGCCGATGGAAATCCGGTGGCAGTTGTACAAAGCGGCGGATTTGGAGATCCGGACATTCCTTCCCACACGTTCAAAACCGATGGCTGCCAATTCGGATTCCGTGTAATAGCCGATCATACGATCAATTTATAATTTTCCAGCATGGAGGATATCTTGTCTGCCGGGTTGAACATCAAACAGTCTATAATGGAAAGATAGGGGACGAATGTATTCGTGAACTGAGGGTATTCGATGCTCCCTGGCTGTATAAAATAAAGATCGATTCCCTGTGCCTTGAAGCTCGCATTCGAATACAGCTCGCGGCCGCCTATTGCGTTGATATACACGGTCGCCGATTCCCTTTTGCAAATATCGAGTACCCGCTCTTCCGCTTTCAGCGAGTCGTTGTTGTAATGGGTACAGGTCGTCTGCATCCGGGTACCGATACCCAGATAGCTCTTGACCTCGCGGATGGCTTCCGTGCATAGGTGTGCGATGCTTTCCGACGCTTCTCCGCCGGCGAGTATCCGGTTCACCATTGGATAGACCGTTTCGAAAAAGGGCGCTTTTTTGTACGCCATCTGCAATGTCTTATCGAACTTGGCGAACCAGGCAGGATAGAGCCGTAGCGAGACCTTCGTTTGGTTGATTTTTTTAAAAGAGGTAAGATTTTCGACGGGTATGGAGAACAAATGCCCTTGTCCGTTCAGCAGGATGTTATTCCGGTTTATCCAGCCTTGCTTGATAAAGTTGACATCGTCGTAGACAATGAATTTATCAACGGCCGAGATAAGCTGGAAGTATCCCAGGTAAGGGAAGATATAGGGCTGCATAATCGCAATCTTCATGCTAATATTTTTGAGCCCTTAGCAGTATTCTGCAGATAAAATCGATCTCCTGGCGGGTGATACCATAGAACAAGGGAAGGCACATGACCCTGCCTACGATATCCTCGCTGACAGGTGTAGCCCGCCTGTCCACATAATTGAGGTTATTGAGAGAAGGCTTGAAATAACGACGCGGAAAAATGTTGTTCTTATTCAATTGTTCCTGGGCCCTGAGCAATTCCACTTCGCCCGGGAAGATCACAGGATAATATGAATAGTTATAGGTAACCCCTTGCCTGACGGTTATCCTGCCGGCTTTCAGGTTAACCAGCTGGGAGTCATAGTAGAGGCTGCTTTTTTTTCTGTCCTCGAGGATCGCGCCGATATAATTCAGGTTCAGCAGTCCCATGGCAGCATGAAACTCGCAGTTCTTCCCATTGATCCCGACACAGGCGAACTCTTCGGGCGTTTCGTGGCCGAAGTTCCGCATATAGGCCATTGTTTTCAGCACGTCGGGATCGGTGCAGGTCACCGCTCCGCCTTCGATCGTGTGAAAAAGCTTGGTAGCGTGAAAGCTGGCGGTAGTGATATCGCCATAGGCAAAAAGCGACTTGTTCTCGTACCTCGTGCCGAATGCATGAGCGCCGTCATAGATAACCTTGAGCCCATGTTTGGCGGCTATGCCGGCAATCGCCTTGACGTCGCAGGGATTGCCATAGACATGTGTTGCGAGGATCGCCCTCGTCCGGGGAGTGATCGCCTCTTCTATTTTCGCAGGATCGAT
>DASZOW010000473.1:0-6436 GCA_035550615.1 Puia sp. | reverse complement strand
CAGCTGCGCAAAGAGTACGGCCGCGACCATGCCGATGCCCTCATGAACCTCCCCGCCAACCTCCTCACCAGCCAGGTCACCGGCGATTCTGCCCGGTTCACCAGCGAGCTTATCGGCAAGATCCTACAGGAGCGCTCCACCATTAGCACCAACAATCGCGGCACCTCCACGAGCCAAAGCCTGCAACTCGATCTCGCCCTGCCTGCCAGCAAGATCGCCGCCCTTTCCTCCGGCGAGTTCGTGGGCATTACCGCCGATAGTCCCGACCAGCCGATGCCCCTCAAAGCCTTCCATTGCCAGATCAAGCTCGAGCGCGATACTGCCCTGCCTGCCGCATCTCTGCCCATCAAAAAAGTGTCCAGGGAAGTCATCGACCAAACATTCCAGCAAATTCAAGAGAAAGTAAAACGCCTCGTGGAAGATCGCTCAGAACAAATGCGCCAGACGCCGACCCTCGCGCGCCTCATCCTCAATCCGAAAGTCGGTGCCCGACGTCGAAAGCAAACAAAATTATAAGTAAATTTCCGATCACTGAGCCTACTTTAACTTTATACTTATTGTGATAAAAGAATAAGTAAGGCAATAAAATCTCACGACCCGACAAGCCGAATCTGCTATTGTCCTTACAAAAGATTCCAGCGATTCCCCCGGTTTCCGTTTGATATCTTTGTTTCAAGCCTGTTGATGCTCCTGTTAATACATTCCCGCCAGTTACAAGTGGTTTTACGGTTCTCGGCACAGTTGGACTTGATGGCCTTATCGTAGATATCCGCTATGGCCAACCCAAACGGATAATAATGATTTTCCACCAATTAGAATATACGCAACCGTTTAAAGGAAAATTGATCGTCTATAAGCGTTAACACTTTTTCTATATTTTTTGCCTCTTTAATCTGGGACTGAGCCAATTTCGGTTCTTTATATGAAAAGATACGGTACGAATCTTTTGTGGCAACCTCAATAATTACAGCATCCCCATCGGTAAAATCTGGATAATTATCTATTTCACCCTGATCAGGTATCGTTGTTACCATAAAACTGAAGAGCTTTTCCGAAAATCGTGGCCACCCCTGGCGCGGGAGACCAGCACTTACTTTCTTGGCAATTCCTTTTATCCTTTTATTTGCGCTCATTAAATAGACAAAATTGTATAATTCCGCCGACCATTTACCATCTTTTCTCGAAAAGATGAAAAGCTGACCGGTGTCCGTTCTAGCATATCCATACCAAATTCTGATTTGTAAAGAATCAAATCCTTTTTCAAGTGAACGCAGCCCCATCATATTTTCAATAGGAGCCTTGTTTCGATAATAGGCTGGGGCTTGCCCGTTTTTAAGCTTTGGAATCTGTCGTTCAAAAACAGATATTTTTCCCGTATCCATCTGGTTTTGTGACCTTGCAGGTCCACCTAAGACTTGGATACATGTTACCCAAAAAAAGAGTTTTAGATTCATAACTACTTCGCTTAACTAATTTTCGCCGTTATTCGCGCCAACATTTTCGTTACCTGAAGCACCTGCTCTTTCGTCACGTACTTTTTGTAACATTTCCTCAAATCTTTTTCGTTGATAGGCGCCCTCTGAACCAATGCTACCAGGATAAGAGCCTCCCATATTTCCTCTAGAAGAAGGTGGGCCTTCTGCCCCGTTTATAGGTTTTAAATCGTCGATACTTCGGCTTGGCCCATCAATACGATCCAGATAGGGGTGAATTTTTCCTCCAAACCCGTGTTCTCCTTTCTTATATGGTCCATATTTTTTTTCATCCCTAGGTAACCCATCTGCAATCGAATACCTCTGACCATTCGTATTATTTCTGTCAACAATCAAGTTCCCATTTGGAGTCGTCAAATAAAAATCCAGGTTCTCATTATCATTCATTAAATCATCATCTTTTTCACCATCCATGCCTTGCGATGGTGAAAAGTCATTGTCTGAGTTTCTCTCATACGCGCCATGTGAATGAATGAATGCGACTTCAGTGGCTTCTTTGGGGATATCTTTGGCAACCTGATCTGGGCCAGGAGAGGAATGTTCCCCGCCAACCCTAGCGGCAGAATACGACCAGTAAGTCTCTTTCCCCTGCTTATAGCTATAAATAGCTGACGAGTATTCGGTGTTTGTTTTAATTGAACCAGCCGCATATTGTTGCGCCCAACCGATTGCAGCCGCATCTGCACTTTTATATGGCTTTCCCGGATCGTAAGGAATCATACCATCCGGATCGATAAATCTCATCGGATTGTCAATAGCATATGAATAGGGAGACCACTTTCGCATCTTTTCAATTATTGGATCTATCGTGGTCCAGCGTCCGATTTGCTGGTCATAGAAGCGTTTCCCATAGTCGTATTGTTCTATCCCCGATCCGTCCGCAAACTCCTGCTTTTGCAATTCCTTCCCATTATAACGATACCTATTTTGGGCGTATTGCGTCTTGACGGCCTTGTCAGATATGCCCGAGATTGTGAGTCCGCCCGGATAATAATGATCCTCTTCCAGCAGCGGCCCCCTGGTATGCGTCACCTGCAAATTATCAAAGAACACAGCAATATTCGGTGTGGTATTGCTCGTGTAAATATACAGAAAACCGCTGGAAGTCACCGGTAGGTTCATCAGCGTCATGGGAGTAAGCACGCCGTCCGCGCCGACCTGCTGATACCCACTACTCTGGGCTACATAGTTGAACTGGTTGTCGAACAGTATCCAGTTGAGGAAGGCATGCGGTTTGGCATCATCGATAACTGTCGTCCCCGTGTCCGCCAGGAAGTTCAGGACATTGGGGCTAAGTGCCGGTGAGCTGGATAAGTTCGCGGCGGTGCTGGATTCGCCCGGGATATGGGCCACCCCAGCGATCATGTCGCTGACGATATCGGTTAGCGGATTGACGACCGTCCCCGGATTGCTACCGTTGAGCTGGTACCAACTGCTCGTCCGGATGCTGAACTGGTCCCCGGCCATGACCTTCAGCACGATTCCCGGCCCGATCACCGGATTACCGTCTGCGCTATAGAGCTGTGCAACGTAATTGTTCGGTTTGGTCGTCGTGTCGGTTGGGTAGCCGGCAGGCAATGCCACCCGCGTGTCTTCCAGGTTGGTATAATACAGATTCTCTGTAGCGCTATCGCCGACTTCCATGGTAGCAGCCGGATATTGATTGGTTTCCTGTTCGTCGGTCAGCACCATCCGGGTATTACCCAGGTGATCCTTCAGGAAGTAATCATATTTCCATGAGCTGACGGTCTGCCCGCCAGCGGTATCGGTCTTGAGCCGTATCCGGCCTTCGGGCTGGCCGAGGAACTGCAGCGTATCAGCCGGAGAAGAACCGGCCCCCAGTGTCTGCCGTCCCTGGTACTGGAACGCCCCAATATAGGTGGTCACCGTTTGAAGATTGGCGGCACTGTCGTTGGTCGTTTTCTTCAGCTTATTGCCCGTCGCATCATAGATATAGGTAATCGTCCCCTTGGTCCCGGTAGCCGAGCGGAACGTGATCTGCCAGGGCAGGTTCAGATGATTGTAGATGATGCCATCCGCCGTTTGGCTGCCGATATCCTTGTTCAGGTCTCGCGTCAGGTTGCCATTGGGGTCGTAATTATAGTCCAGGGCACCGCTGGTCTTACCCGTTGCATACGGGCTAAGTGAGCTGGTCCGGAAGTCACCCAGTGTCGTATTCGGATTGTTGGCCGCATCGATGACGTTCTGCAGCTTATTGCTGTTGGAATAATAGTTATAGCTCAGTTGGTCTATAGGCTGGCTACCGCTGCTACTCCCCAACTGCCAGCCCATCTGTTTCATCGCCTTGATATTGCCGTTCTCATCATAAGCCGTGGATGCAGTAAGGCCATCCCCCATAGTGGAAGAGAAATCCAGACCCGCCGTCTTGTCCCATTCGCTGCCATATTGGTTGAAGTCGGCAAACAGCAGCCGGTTGGCGTCATCATAGCCAAAACCATACGCCCGCTGATGACCGTCGCCTTTGCTGCGCCATTTCTGCCCGGCGATATTGCCGTTGAGTTGGTTGGCGTCGAAACCCCAATCGTAGCTAAGATCCATACCAAACCACCGGTTGTCGGCGCCACGGCTGTTGTCATCATCCGCATAGTCCCGGTTGATCCCCTTCAGCCAGCCGCGGATATTGTAGCTATAATCCTGCGTCTCCAGGAAGCTGCCGGCCGTGGTCTGTCCCAGCTGTTTGGTCTGAAGCTGGCCCAGATGGTCATAGGTATTGTCCGCGATCAACCGCTTGGTGCTATCCTGGTCATTGATCGTTGTATACACTTGCAGCACCCGGTTGGCGGCATCCAGGTCGATATTTGTCTTTACCCGCGTATTGCCATTGGCGGTAGCCGCCGGGTTGCCATGCGCCAGGTAGGTCGTGATCACCTGGTTGGTGAAATTGTGCAGCGTGATGGTCGTATCCTGACCGCCTTTATAGTTATCGCTCTGCGTCTGAACTATGCGCGCCCGGTCGTCATAGAAGCTGGTGGTCTCCAGCCAGTTTCCCTTTGTGAGATCGGCCGGATCTTCCAGCACCCGTACCTTGCCGCCGGTGACCAGTCCTATCGTCTGCATGGCCTGTTCGTCAGTGACTGTCGGGATTGGCTCGGCATGCTGGTTCGTGCCGGCGTCTACCAGTCCGTTGTAGGTAGCCGTGTATTGTTTGGAGGTGTTGCTGTAATCATCATAGAACGTCATCGTCAGCCCGATAAAGTTGTTACCGGGCGGTAGCGGATTATCCACCACATTCACATTGTTCGTAAATGGCACACCTGCACTGGCCGTATCGCGGGTACCCGCCGGCACGATCTCGGCGGTAAAGTCCACCGTATCCGGGGTCTCGAAGCCGTTGTCCCAGGTGATGCTGTCGACCGCCTTTTTATCGCCATTTTCGTTGGGAAGGTACAGATCAAGCCCGTTGGGAACCAAGGTGGACGTCGCGGGGCTATTGCCGCTCACGACTACGGTACCGGTAGTCCCCGCCCCGGTGTTGGCGGTCACATATTGCTGCAGCTGGTTCGGTAACCCCGTATAGGTAATCATCCCGGTCGCCGTCTGGCGGTTCTCGCCGTCGTACAGTGTGGCCATCCACTGGCTGCGGTTGCGCATGTTCGCATCCTGTGAGAAGACCAGCCGGTCTCGCATGTCGTAGATCATATAGGACCACCCTGCCCCAGGCACCTTTTTAGCGATCATCCGCTGACGGCCATCATACTCATACCTGAAACAAAGTTCGCTGATCGTCGTGGTATCGGCGCCAATATTCCAGCCTTTGCCATAGATGATGTTCGTCGCTTTGGGTGAGAGCACAAAACGCAGCTGATTGAGATTATCGTAGATGTAGTAGGTACTCAGCCAGCCGCTATAGCCGGAATGATCAGCGGCCACCGAGCTGACCTGCACTTTCTTCAGGATCACCAGCCCGTCCTTATCCTTGTATTCGACCGTGGCATTATTCGCTTCATCCACAGTCACATTCTTGTAAAGTTGACCCGCGGGGTAATAGCCCTCACTGGTGGGAATATTGGTGGCGATGTCATTGTTCTCATAGGTCAGCGTATCGTTGCTGACCGTCCAGATCACCACGCTGTCGGCATCCGTATTCACCAGGTATTGCTGGGCTACCCCTACACCGCTGCCCGCCCAGCTGTTGCCCGGCGCCATGGTTTGCAGCACCCGGTTCAACGGCGAAGCCTCATAGTTCGTCTGCCCATAATAAACCTGTTCACCGGTATAGGCGGGCTGCTGCGCGGGATAGACGTTTTGATAGAAATTCTGCTGATCGGTAAAGGGATCTTGTTTAAGCCCGCCATCGCTGGTGTTGCCACTACTTGCAGCATAAGGTAAGTATTTATAGACTTCCCGACCAAATTGATCATAGACCACCGGCGCTACAATGTCTACCGGACTCGAACCCGGTGAATGCTGGCGTTGTACCGTCTGCAACGGCCGGCCCAGCCCGTCGAAATAGGTCGTGGTCTCCTGCACGTCACTATACCCAGCCGCGGCGAACTGCACCGAATCGGTGATCCGGCCCATGGCATCGCGTACTCGGACATAGTTGACCAGCGGGCTTTGGCCGCTCACGATATAGCCGGAAGGCGTGGGTGCTACGCTATCGGTCGGACCGGACACCTGGGTCTGGCTCGCAGGCTTATTCGTTTGAGCATAAACGGGCCCCGCCAGGATCAACCCAGAAAGCGCCACCGTCAATATCTTTTTTATCACCATAAAAAGTGATTAGGGGTTAGTTCTTCTTTGCCTGGATCGATGCTTTCAACTCATCGATCTCCTTCTGCTGCGCTTCCAGCCGCGCATTTTGCTCAGCCAGCTGTTTGTTCTGGTCGGTCAGCTCCTGGTTCTGCCGGATCAGGTAGAGCGTCAACTCTTCCACCTTTTTCAGCATCGCCGCCGCATGTTCGGACAAGTCGATGCCATCC
>DASZOW010000472.1:0-2070 GCA_035550615.1 Puia sp. | reverse complement strand
GACGAGAGTGGCGGCATAAGCGCCGCGGACTCTTCCGGCAACGGCAATACGGGCACACTGACAGCCAGCAACGCTAGTTTCGTCGCCGGTAAGATAAACAATGCCGTCAGCCTGACGCACACGGGCACAACTTCCGGCGGACTTGTCAATATTGCCAATCCGTCGAACTTTAACTTCGATTACAACCAGCCCTTCAGCCTTTCTGCATGGGTCTATCGGACCAGTAATGCAAACGAGAACGACATTGTCGAGAAAGAAGACCCCTCCAACGGTTATATCGGATACGGCATACTTTTTAATCCCGGTAGCAACAGTCTTTATGCCGAAGTTCAAAAATCTTCGAGCACCGGAATCCAGGTGTCCACGACGGCTGGCCTCTCCACCGGTACCTGGCATCATGTCGTGATGACCTACGACGGCAGCCATGTTGCATCCGGGCTCAAACTCTACGTCGACGGGTCAAGCGCGGCCTTCACCGTCAATAACGACACGTTGGGCCCAAACACAATTCAGAACACGATGCCGCTGCAGATCGGCGGCAGCGGCGACGGCGATGGTTCGACGGACGCCGGCTGCTGTACGTTCGGCGGAAATATCGACGATGTGCGCGTTTTCAACCGCGTCCTTACCGAGGCGGACGTGCGGGTGCTTTACGGCCAATAAATATTTGGTTATTCTGTCGCTCCACGCGGGTATGGTGGAATGGTAGACGCGCCTGACTCAAAATCAGGTGTCCGCAAGGACATGGGGGTTCAAGTCCCTCTACCCGCACCACTTTTTCAGGGGGAATCCCCTTGCTCGATAAAAGCCCGCTTTCCAAGCATTTCGCCCTCTCCCTGTGGCGCTTTGCATAGTGAACCTTTTAAGGTACACTGAACTTTATAAGGTCTATCTGAATGACAAGGCCGCCCCACAAGATAATCCCGGCAGTTTTCTACCGGACGCCGGCGGGGAACGAGTCGGTGCGCGAGTGGAACTGGCAGCCGACGACAGGCGCATTATTGGCACGGATATACGGGCGGTGGAATTAGGCTGACCTATCGGCATGCCTGTCTGGCGACCAATGGGAGAGGGGTAACCGATAAGCGGATCGCCGTGTCCTTTTCTGCATACATGAGCGGAAAATGGTCCTCCTGCATGGGTTTGTAAAGAAGACCCAGAAAACGCCGGATGAAGAGTTAGAGAAGGCGCGAAAGCGTAAAAAGGAGATTGAGCGATGAGCGAGAAGAAACATATTGGATCGTCTTTCGATGACTTCCTGAAAGAGGACGGTATTTACGAGGAAGTTACCAGCCACGCGGTTAAACGTGTGATTGCATGGCAGCTTTTCGAAGCTATGAAGGCCAGGAAGATCACCAAAGCTGAAATGGCCCGCCGGATGAAAACCAGTCGGACCCAGGTTCAAAGGTTTCTTGACCCTGAAAATAATACTGTCCAGCTTGATACGATTCAAAAAGCAGCTGCGATTGTGGGCAAACGCCTAACGATTACTTTAGAGGATATACCCCATTCGAGGGCTTAACATCATCCGCTAAATTTGACCACAATATAAATCAGGAGTGCGCCTAAACAGGTAAGGCCAAGCAACCGCAATGGGGAGTTCGATCCATTGCGGGAATGGGCCTCCGGCAAAATATCGGACGCACCGATATATAAAAGAAACCCGGCGAAAAATCCCAAGTAGTTCATCGTGACAGACGGGGGAACGCGGGAAACAAGCGTCGAAGCTACCCCCAGCATAGGAGTAATGGCATCCAGAAGCAGGAGCAAAAATGCACGTTTTTTCGGGTTGTCATTGACCAGCATAAGGCTAACGGTATTGAGACCGTCGCAAAAGTCATGAGCTATGACCGCTATTGCGACGATTGTGCCTACCGTCGGGGAAATCTGAAAGGCCAGCCCTATTCCCACGCCGTCCATGAAACTGTGTCCTGAAAGCGCAATTGCCGAAGCGATACCGACATTCGGATGGCGATGGCTTGCATAATCGGATTCGTGCGCGGCATGAAGGAGAATAAATTTTTCGAGGCTATGGAAGATGAGAAAACCGGCCACGAATGCGATCATGGC
>DASZOW010000471.1:0-12033 GCA_035550615.1 Puia sp. | reverse complement strand
TCCATGATCTCCCCGATGTATATCGCCGAGATTGCGCCGGCGGGAGTACGCGGGCGGTTGGTATCGTTCAACCAGCTGGCGATCATCTTTGGGATGCTGGTGATCTATTTTGTGAACTATTTCATTGCCCGGCAGGGGAATGAGCAATGGCTGATCACGGATGGGTGGCGCTGGATGTTCTTCTCCGGGGTGATCCCGGCGGGTATTTTCTTTATCCTGCTGTTCTTCGTACCCGAAACGCCGCGGTATCTGGCGATGAAAGGCAGGGACGAGAAGGCGATGAAGGTGCTGAAGAAGCTCGTGGGAGAGGAGGATGCGCCCGCTATCCTGAGCGACATCAAATCGACGCTCCATGAGAAGAATGCGCCCTGGCTGTCCTATGGATTTTTTCTTATTTTCATTGGCATCATGCTATCGGTCTTTCAGCAGTTCGTGGGCATCAATGTCGTGTTGTATTATGCGAGCAATATCTTCCGGAACATGGGGTCTTCCACCGACAGTTCCCTTTTGCAGACTATCATAGTAGGTTTTGTCAATCTCGTGTTTACGGTGGTGGCTATCGTGACTGTGGACAGGCTAGGAAGAAAGCCGCTGATGATCATTGGGTCGATCGGTATGGGGGTGAGCATGTTCGCCCTGGGCTTCGCCTTCTATTTCAACCAGCAGGGGATCGCCGCATTGATCTTTATGCTGACCTATACGGCTGCGTTCGCTATGAGCTGGGGTCCGGTGTGCTGGGTGTTGCTGGCCGAAATATTCCCCAACAGCATCAGGGGCGCATTGTCTATTGCCGTAGCGGCCCAATGGATCGCCAACTGGGTGGTATCCCTGACCTTCCCTATGATGAACGACAACCAATGGCTGACCGCAAAATTCAACCATGGGTTCTCTTACTGGATCTATGGCGTTATGGGTATCCTGTCGGCAGTGTTCATGTGGAAGCTCGTCCCCGAGACGAAGGGCAAGACGCTGGAAGAGATAGAAGGGCTGTGGGGAAAGCGTGAATAGACGGTGTGGGGTAAACGCGGATAGCTCGGGCATTTGTATTATATTGGGCGTTCAAAACCCTACGCTTCCATATGCAGATGTTACAGCCGCTCGACTATGTTGTCTTTCTCTTTTACTTTTTAATCGTTGCGTGTTACGGCTTTTGGATCTATAACCGGAAAAAGGCCGCGCAGACCAATTCCAAAGATTATTTTCTGGCAGAGGGTTCGCTGACGTGGTGGGCTATCGGCGCATCGCTGATCGCTTCCAATATTTCGGCGGAGCAGATGATCGGGATGAGCGGGTCGGGCTTTAAGCTGGGGTTAGCCATTTCCACTTACGAGTGGATGGCGGCGGCCACGCTGGTGATCGTGGCGATCTTTTTTATTCCGGTTTATCTGAAGAATAAGATCTATACGATGCCGCAGTTCCTGCATCAACGTTATAATGGAACGGTGGCGATGATCATGGCGATCTTCTGGCTGGCACTGTACATCGTGGTCAACCTGATGTCCATTCTGTACCTGGGTGCGTTGGCGGTCAGCAGTATCTCGGGGATCAATATCGTGACGTGTATTTTCATCCTGGCGATCTTTGCGGTGGTGATCACGCTGGGAGGGATGAAGGTGATCGGCTATACCGACGTTATCCAGGTATTCTTTCTGATCCTGGGCGGGTTGGTCGCTACGTATATTGCGTTGCACCTGGTAGCGGAGCGGTCCGGAGAGTCGGGTCTGGTGGCAGGGTTCAAGTTGCTGACGCGGAGTGCGCCGGACCATTTCCATATGATCTTCGATAAGAACTCGCCTAATTATGTGAGTCTGCCGGGTCTTAGCGTGTTGATCGGCGGGATGTGGATCGTAAACCTGAACTACTGGGGATGTAACCAATATATCACGCAGCGGGCGTTGGGCGCCGATCTGAAGACGGCGCGCGGCGGTATCCTGTATGCAGCGTTTTTGAAGCTGTTGATGCCGGTGATCGTGGTGTTGCCGGGTATCGGCGCTTATGTATTGTATCAGAAGGGCATGTTTCATGCGGGGATGTTGAGCTCTTCGGGGGCGGTAGATGTCAACAAGGCGTATCCCAACCTGATGACCCTTTTACCCGCGGGTTTCAAGGGGATCGCGTTTGCTGCGCTGACGGCGGCTATCGTAGCCTCGCTGGCGGGTAAGGCGAATAGTATTGCTACGATCTTTACGCTGGATGTCTATAAGAAGGCGATCAGAAAGGATGCCGATGAGCGGAACCTGGTCCTCACCGGGAAGATCACGGTGGTCGTATCGATGTTGCTGGCGATCATCATGTCGCTGGTGATCGGGGACAAGTTGATGGGCGAGGGCAAGCAGGGCTTCAATTATATACAGGAATATACGGGCTTTTTCTCGCCGGGTATCCTGGCCATGTTCCTGCTGGGTTTTTTCTGGAAGCGGACGACTTCCGATGCGGCGTTGTTTGCGACGATCGGCGGTTTTGTGCTTTCGTGTGTGCTGAAATTCCTGCCGATGTGGGCGGATCTGAGCTGGCTGACGCCTTATGGGTTTTACCAGCCCAACCCGGAAAATGGCGGCAGGTTCGAGATCCCCTTTATGGACCGGATGGGTTTTGTCTTTCTGTTTTGTGTGCTGGGGATGGCGATCATCAACTTTGTGCAGAACAGGAGGGGTATTACCGGCAAGGGATTGATCGTGGATACGAGCATGTTCCGGGTGAGCAAAGGGTTTGCCATCGGCTCGCTGATCATCGTGGTGATACTGGCTACACTCTATACCGTATATTGGTAGCAGCTATTATTTACAGCAATCCTTTTTGCGGATAAAGATCGCTTTCAGTATCCGAAGCAGGGCGTTTCCTATCGTTTTAGCGGCGGACATTTGCATTGAGATGGTCGATGACGGAATTCATTGTAAACATTACAACGGAGGGGCCGTTTTGTTATTATTTTTGCGCTCTGAAATGTATCGTTTACAAATAATTAACAAGCGTTGAATCTACCTAAGAAAACGATCATCGTGCCGGCTGGAACGGCCAAACCGAATGTTGGATTGTTATTGAATTTCAACCAGGAAAGAAGGGGAGGTCTGGCCGTGGAGCTGCTGCTGGTCATGGAGAAAAAGGAGGGGCGGAGCTATCAGCGGATCCCGCTTGCGGGGAATCATAAGGCTTATCTGCAGGGGTTGCCGGCGCCATTGGCCCAGGTGATCCGTAAATTGTCAGAAGAGGTCCTGATCGAACAGCTGGTGCGCAATGGGTTTGGCTGGATAAGAGATGCCGACAGGCCTTTTGAGCAGCTGGACGAGCGTCATTATATTTTGTTACGCCAGTGGATCGCGGGGGTCTTGCAGGAGCTGAAGCCGCTGGCGCCGGCAGTAAAATACCTGTTTTATCTTCCGCCCGGGGAGAGTTTTCATAGTACGGCGATCCGGCCGGCGTCTTTGAGCTCCGCTTCGCCTGCTTTGCAGTGGGTGTTGGAGAAGGACTCGGGGCTTCTCGTGTTGCGGGCGTCGGTGGCCATCAACAATGGTGTGTTTCCCGTCGAAGATTTTCAGGCGGTCCCCTATTTTCTGAAGAGCGGAAATGAATTCTTTTTATTGAAGCCTGCGGACCGGGAAGTGCTCGACCGGTATCGGGAAGGAGAGTTCGAGGTGCGGGAAGAGGGATTTCCCCGGTTCATGGCCATGGTGATCAAGCCCCTGGCGGAGCGTTACCCCGTGAATACGGATGCTGTGATCCTGACGGAGGCGGTCGATGTCATGCCGCAGGGCCGGGTCTATGTGAGTGAGCTGAATGAGAATTTTTTGCTGATCAAGCCGAAGTGGGTGTATGCGGGTCATGAGGTAGAGGAAGACGACGAAGAGGAGACCCGGGTGGAGCAGGAAGACCGGGTAGTGGTCATCGCGCGAAAGAAGGAGCAGGAGCGGCACTTGACCGATGCGTTAAAGGGGCTGCACTCCAAATTCGATGGGCAGAGCAACGGCTATTTCTATTTAAATTTCAAGGAGGCGTTGGAGAAGAGCTGGTTCCTGAAGTTCTATCAGCTGATGCAGCGCATGGATATTCCGGTGCTGGGGATGAATAAGCTCCGGAAGTTCAAGTACAATACCCATGTGCCGAAATTCGAGATCGTGGCGGGGCGGCAGAAGCCGACGGAGGAGGCTTTGTCCGGTAGGACCGACATAAACGGTACGCCGGAATCCGCTAATTTCCAGACAACGGATTCCCGGCGGCAAATTGATTGGTTCGACCTGACGATCCGGGTCAGCTATGGAGACCTGGTGGTGCCGTTGCATGAGCTGCGGAAGGCGATATTGGGGCGGCAGGAATTCATTTTATTATCGGATGGGAGTCTGGGGATGTTGCCGAAGGAATGGCTGGATAAATATACTTTATTGCTGAAGATGGGGCAGATGCAGGAAGGGCGGATGCGGCTGCCTGCGTTGCATTGGGGACTGTTGGCGGAGGCCGGCGGCGGGGAGGCGTTGCAAGCGGAGCTGGAAGAGAAGAAACGGCGCTGGGCGAATTTTGACAGCCTGGGCAATGAGGGAGCTGCGGTTAGCGGGGGGCAGGTTGTTTGGAAGGTGCCGGCGGCGGTGCAGGCGCAATTGCGGGATTACCAGGTTGCCGGGTTCCGGTGGATGTGTCTGTTGGATGAGATGGGCTGGGGCGGTTGTCTGGCCGACGATATGGGTTTGGGCAAGACCTTGCAGACGCTGAGCTTTTTGCAGCATGTGGTGGAGCGGTATCCGGATGAGACGCACCTGGTGGTTTGTCCGACCTCATTGTTGTACAACTGGGAGGCGGAGCTGCGGAAGTTCGCGCCGGGACTCGATTACCAGCTTCATTATGGTGCGGACCGGGTGCTCGACGAAGCAGTTTTTCGTCGCGCGCATGTGATCATTACGAGTTATGGCATGGTGCGTAACGATATCCAGCATTTTGCACAGTTCAGGTTCGGGTATGTGATCCTTGACGAGAGCCAGGCCATCAAGAATCCTGCTTCGCAGGTCCGGAAGGCTGTGATGCAATTGAACAGCCGCAACCGGTTGGCTTTGAGCGGGACGCCGGTGCAGAATAATACCTATGATCTGTATGCGCAGATGGATTTTTTAAACCGGGGAATGTTGGGCGGCAGCGATTTTTTCCGAACGGAGTTTGCAACGCCTATCGACAGGAATGGCGACCCGGTGGCGGCGGCGCGTTTGCGAAAACTGATCTATCCGTTTATTCTCCGTCGCACCAAGGAACAGGTGGCGAAGGATCTGCCGGACCGGACGGAGATGATACTGTGGTGTGAGATGGGGGAAGAGCAGCGGCGCATTTATGATAGTTACAGGCAGCATTATCGCGAGAGTTTGCTGGACCGGATTGCCGAGGAAGGGATGGGGAGGAGCAGCATTTTTATTTTAGAGGGTTTGACGAAGCTTCGGCAGATCTGTGATAGTCCGGCCATGCTGAAGGAGGATACCGTGTTGCCGAATATCAGCGTTAAATTAGAGGAGCTGGTGCGGGAGATCGAGGAGAATACGGGAAGCCACAAGGCCCTGGTGTTCTCGCAGTTTACGTCGATGTTGCAGCTGATCCGGGCGGCTTTGGACGAAAGGGGTATTCCGTATTTGTACCTGGATGGGAGTGTGGCGGCGGAGGCCAGAAAGGAGGGGGTGAAGCAGTTCCAGGAGGACGAGGGGATGCGGGTGTTTTTGATCAGTCTGAAGGCGGGGGGTGTGGGTTTGACCCTGACGGCGGCGGACTATGTCTACCTCGTAGATCCCTGGTGGAATCCCGCGGCCGAGCAGCAGGCTATCGACCGGAGCCATCGTATCGGGCAGGTCAACAAGGTATTTGCCTACCGGATGATCTGTAAGGACACGGTAGAGGAGAAGATCCTGCAGCTACAGGAAAAAAAGCGGAGCCTGGCGGCGGACCTGGTGGCGGATGAGGCCGGCTTTGTGAAGCAGCTTTCGCAGGAGGACGTGGCATTTTTGTTCGGGTAGCCGGCGAAGCGTCCTGTCGAATGCCTGCATTTATTACAGGTTCTTCGTCATATAGTCCCAGACAGGGATGAATTCCTCTTTTAAGGTCGAGCCGTGCGGGTTGGGGGTCTCGATATTATTCACCAGGATATGTTTCGTGGAAGTGACGGGTGTACCGGGATATACCATTGTGGTATCCGTAGGAGGTTTATTTATTACCGCGGAGACATCGGCGGCCTGGTAGCTGTAATGAAAGGGATCCCTAAGGTGCAGGAATGCGTAATAACGTGAGACGGGTGTAAGTCCTTTCCTGAACTGCCATGGGGCGGGTGCGTGAAAGACCTGCAGGTAGTCTTGTGGTCCGGAGAACATCAGGACGCCCGCCAGCCGAAAGGATTTTCCAAGGTATGCGGCATGACCCGCGCCTTGGGAATGGCCGGCCACAACGATCCTGTCCCATCTCGGTCGATTGTCTTGCAGGAATCTATTCCAGTTTCCCGAAGGGTCATTTTTGGCCAGGAACACCAGCAGCTTTGAAAGGCGGTTGACGATGCTGTTTACCGAATCCACTTCTACCTTGTTACTTACGGGCGTGCCGAAGACAATTTCCTGTCTGTAGTCGTCGAAGCAACTGCTATCCGTGCTTCCGCTGCATGCGGTGGTAATGACATTATTCATATAGTCCAGGCTGATCACATGAAATCCCATCCTTGCAAGCAAGGGAGGATAAGCAGAAAAACAGCCGGATATATTTTAAACGATGCATATATGTGTTGCTCCTTAGAGGCGAATATAGTAATTTAGAGATCAAATCCTGTGTATGAACCGGTGGAGCTTTTTTCGCACGATGCTGAATGTTGCCGAGAGGTATTATATGATCGCGGGTGCGGCGTTCCTGATCTTTTATGTGATCTTGCGGCGCCGGATCTGGTGGAAAAAGATACAGCCAAAAATTCCACGGGGAAAGGACTACCGCCGGGAGATATTTTTTTCCACCCTGTCCATCCTGATCTTCACGTTCCCGCCGCTGTTCCTGCTGAAGAGTCCTAACCTGCGTGTGCATACGACCTATTATGCGTCTATTGCCAGGCATGGGTGGGTATATTTTTTTGCCGCCTTTCCGCTGATGTTCCTGATCCACGACACTTATTTTTACTGGACGCACCGGCTGATCCATCACCCGAGATTGTTCCGGTGGTTCCACCTGGTGCATCACCGGTCGGTGAACCCGAGTCCGTGGGCGGCCTATGCGTTTCACCCGTTGGAGGCATTTATGGAGAGCCTGATCTTTGTCATCTTTCTTTTTACCATTCCGATGACGCACTGGCATTTGTCGGTATTCTTTGTGCTGAGCCTTTTGTATAACGTGTATGGGCATTTGGGTTTCGAGCTTTATCCGCCGGGGTTTCACCGGCATTGGCTGGGGCGGTGGGTGAATACTTCGGTGAGCCATAATCTGCACCATCATTATTTCAATGGCAATTATGGGTTGTATTTCCTTTTTTGGGACCGGGCGATGGGGACGTTGCGGGAAGATTATGATTCCGCGTACCGGGAGGTGATGTCGAGGTCGCCGTCGGCGGGTGAGGATCGGGTTATTGTTTAGCCGATTGGATGCCCGTTTCCGTGATGAGAATCTTTTTTTCCTTATAGAGGCGACCGATCGTCATCTTGAATGTTTTTTTGCTCATGCCGAAGACCGAGTAGATGATCCCGGGGTCGGATTTATCGTGATAGGGGAGGTGGCCTTTATTTTCCCTGAGGAGGCGGAGGATCTTGCCGGCGGCGTCTTCGGTACGTTCGTAGCCGGGTTTGCCTGCGACTACGTCGATCTGGGTTTCGCCCGAGGCAGTTTTTTCGGCCGGGGTGATGTTTTTGATAAATCCTTTGAATTTGTCGCCTATGGCGATGTCGCGGAAGATCTCGTTGAAATGCAATACGCCGGTATGGCGGTTGTCGATGATGACGACGTAGCCGATGTCGGTACGGCGGAGGACGGTGAGGTCGACGGTGTCCTTTTCTTTGACGGTAAGGTTCTCGTTGGTAAGGAGGGGTTCGATCTTTTCCGTGGCGGCGAGCCGGCCGGTCTGTTCGTCCAGATAGATCTTTACGAGATAGTCGCCGCCGAGGCGCATGCCGCTGAGCTGTTTGGATTTTGGGACGAAGAGGTCCTTCATGAGGCCCCAGTCGAGAAAGGCGCCCTGGGGGGTTACGCTGACGACGCGGAGCAGGACGATGTCGCCCAATTGGCCTTTTGGGTGTTGGGTGGTGGCGATGAGGCGGTCTTCGCCATCGTGGTAGAGGAATACGGTGAGCTCGTCGCCGATGCGGGCGCCGCGGCGGACGAATCTTTTGGGGAGGAGAATACCGTCCCTGTCATCGTCCAGGATGAGGCCGAAGTCCAGCTCTTTTTTTACTTTTAGGGTGTTATATTCTCCTACTTTGATCATTTTGCAAAGGTATAGTATATGCGTGGTTATTTATGGATTATCGGATCATGGATCGTGCTGGCGGCCGTCTCTTGCGGAACAGGCGAGGGTACCGAGCTTCGGGAAGGCGTCAGTTATCATGTCGGGAAGGGCTCGGGGCAGACGTTCCGGTTACCCGATGGGACTCTGATGGTGGCGAGTCCGGGAACGACTATTTCGCTCGCAAAGGGTTTCGGAAAAAATAACCGCGGTATCGAGCTGGATGGCGAGGCGCGGATCGATGTGGCGGCGAAGCCCGACTGGCCGATGGTGATCCGCACGCGGGACCTGGTGATCGAGGTGCTGGGGACGCGGTTCAAGGTGGATGCATACAGGGATAAGCCGGGGGAAGAGGTCGATCTTTTAGAAGGCCGGTTGAGGGTAAAGAAGTCGTATCACTCCGACACGGACAATGAGCCGGAGGAATTGGAGGCCGGGGATATGGTGATGATCAACCATGATATCGATCTCATGGAGAAGGAGAAGCTTAGCCCGGCGGAGCTGGACCGGCTTAAAGGATTGTGGTGACTGGATCTATTTAGATTTATCTTATTGATGATATGTTGCATGTCGTGTCTTACCAAGTCGCGGACAGTATCGATGTCAAGGCCTTTAGGGCGGCCTTTAAGGATGGTATCCATCACTATGACGCGGATGAGCTGTTCTATAAGACCGGTCCGTTAGATTTTGTGTATGTCTTCAAGTATGGAGTGGTCTGTTTTCTCAATTATGAGGCCGATTCACGGAAGGTATTTTTGCAGCGGATAGCGCCTTTTTGCAAGAATGTGTTCGAGCAGCCATTGAGCGAGGAGTTCGAGGTCGAGACAAATGCGCGGGAAAACAAATTCGGTTTCAATAAGATAGAGATCGTCAACCAGGATATCGAAGTATTGCGGTTGATCATGTTGAATGTCAGTCAATCCGTGTCGCTCGACTACTATTCCGAACAGACCAATCTTCTCCAGGAAGAAACCCACAGTCATACCCTGACGCTCGAACGGCGGGGGCGGCTGGAAATTTCCGGGAAGAACCTGAAGATGTATATCGGCAAGACGTTGAACCTCAAGAATCGCATTGCCGAAAATCTCTACATTTTCGATTCGCCGCCGGAGACGTGGGAGGATGAGAATCTCAACCGGATCGACCTGGGACTTAAAAGAACCTTCGATCTGCAGGAACGTTACCGGGATATCCGCGAGGGGCTGGAGATCATCAATGAGAACCTGGAACTGTTCAAAGATCTGCTGCAATACCGGAACAGTACGGTCCTGGAATGGATCGTGATCATTCTCGTGGCGCTCGAGGTGATCAATCTTGTGATAGATAAGCTATTTAAGTAATAGATGGCGCTTGCAGCGGCATGTAAAAAAAAGAAGCCCAGATAAAAATCCAGGCCGTTGCTAAAATCCAATATCCTATTAAAAGCCTTATTACTAATGCAAATCACAGTCCAGAACATTTTAAACGGAAAAGTAGGGAGTCGTCATGACGAAATGAGGAATATTGTAGAGCATTTTCCACATCTTACGGGGTGATCTTATTAAATTTATCCAGGAGATATCTACATTATGGGAGAAAGTTTATCGGTAAGGCTCGAACGAAGAGTTGGATTACCCGGATTGGTGGAAGGATTGGCGGACCGGTTGTCCGGATCCGAATTGAATTCATTAATGCTGTAAGTTTACCGGCATAAGGCGGGTAGGATAAAGCCGGCTGAATTGCTGTCGCAGTACCGGCTTAACCGGCTGGTACAGCCTTCGTCCCTGGACATGATTGCGCTCCTGGAATTGGAACTGCGGGCGTTGAAGTTTATGCATGAACGTGGTTTCCGGCCGGTGGAGCTATCGCCGGCGGCGCAGTTCGGGTCTTGTTCGGTGGTAGCAACGGTAGATCAGCGCAAGGTGATAACGGCGATGCGGAATACCGAGATCGTAGCGGATGCCACGAATGCGTTGGCTTTACATATTGCTGCTGTGATAAAAGAAGATAGCCATGCCCGGGAGATGGTTGGCCGGCTTTGCACGGTGCACCGGCATATCCGGACGCAGCCTTTTCCGAAGGGATATAATCAGCATTTCAAGGTAGGCTGTATGGTGCAGTCCGGTTTGGATACGGGCGGGTATACCTTTGAGTGCAGTAGCCTGGTCGAGCAGTTGAAAATTCTTTTTGGACTGGTGGAAGGATATGGCGACATGCGGCTGGTGCTCAAGAAAAGAAAGGGATATGACGAACGAAATCCGTTGATCGATAGAGTGTATGAGCATTTGAAGACAGCGCTGAGGGGCGTAGAGCTGGTTCGGGAGGAGGAACCGGCGGAAAACGATTATTACAAAGGGATACAGTTCAAGCTATACCTGGATGCCGGCGGCCAGAACTGGGAGTTCGCCGATGGCGGCTTTGTGGACTGGACGCAGCAGCTGTTAGAGAACCGAAAGGAGCGGATGCTGATCAGCGGGTTTGGATTGGAGTGGATGTATAAAATATTAAAAAAAGGCCCCGCATAATGCGAAGCCCTTGTGGCGATCTTTAGGTCAGCAGCGGCGTTCGGTCTATAATTTAGCTTTTTTATTGTAAACTTCCCAGGAGCCGGAGTCGTAGGAGCGAAGGACTACGCGTGTATTGGCATTTTCCAGGGTAATGTAATAGTTGCTGTCGCCTTCCGAGGTTAACTCGAACAGATCGGAGATCCAGTACTCAGGATAGTCTTTTCTTACCTGCACCAGGAGCTGGATAGGCAGCTGACTGGATTTGATATTGCGGGTGACGGCGAGCAGTTGTCCGTGGTCGTTATAGAAGGCGAACAGGATCACGTCGTCCAACTTAAAGGTGAACTTCGTGTAATTTTTTCCGGCCTGTTTTTCCATGACCTCGGCTTTTTTGAAGTCTTTACGGAAGGAGGCGGTTACGGCGTCGTCACCGTCTTTAGGGCTGGCGAAGCTGGTGGTAAGGCCTACGGTCAGGAGCAGGGCTGCTGCTAAGGCGATCTTTTTTGTCCCGATTCTAAGGGATTGGCTGAATTGGTTGATTGCGAGTGACATATACTTAGGTTTTTGTGTTTTTTGTTTCTGTTTACATAACAAAGATATGATATTAGGCAGGTACTTTACAATACATAGTACCATGAATGGCTCAATACTGGGTTAAACGGTAGAAATTGATGGATGAGTTGTGTATTAACAAATGCTTAAAATGATTTTGTAGTTATTTTGACCGATGGGACGTTATCTGACGCTATCGCTGCTTATATTTCTTTCTCTTATTGTCAAAGCTCAGTTGGTCAATATCAAAGGTTTCGTGGCGCCGATCCGGAGTATTGACGCAAATGATACCGATTTTACCGATCTCGCCAAATTGCGTTCGGCTCTTGGAGATGCGCGGATCGTATTGCTTGGGGAGCAGACCCATGGCGAGGGGTCAACTTTTCAGGCCAAGACGCGGTTGATCAAATTCCTGCATGAAAAGATGGGTTTCGATGTACTTGCTTTCGAGAGCGGCTTTTATGATTGCGCCCGGATCTGGGAGAATGTGGAAGCTGGTGGGCGGGTGCCGGATGAGATCGGCGGCAGTCTTTTCTATATGTACGCCTCGAGTGTCCAGATGGGAGATCT
>DASZOW010000470.1:0-10921 GCA_035550615.1 Puia sp. | reverse complement strand
ACCTTTAACATCGACAAACATTTTGCCGTAGAGCTCACCAGCGACAATGGTAAATACAAGGTGATGGGCGAAAACCCGGACAACTTCCCGAAAGAACCGGCCAGTGACGAGACGACGTCCTTTACTATGACCTCTTCCGCTCTTGTCACCGCGATCAACAAGACGCTGTTCGCCGTGAGCAACGACGACCTTCGTCCGGCCATGACAGGCGTGTTCTTCGAAATGGACAAAAAAGGCTTGCAATTCGTAGCCACCGATGCCCACCGCCTCGTACGCTATAAACGGAAAGATGTCTCCTGCCCCAAAAACGATTCGCTCATCGTCCCCAAGAAGCCGCTGAATCTTTTGAAATCGGCGCTTCCCACCAATGAGGACGAGATCACGGTCAGCTATAACAGCAATCATCTCTTCGTCAACCATGGCACCACCCAAATGAGCTGCCGGCTTATCGATGCCCGTTTCCCCGACTATAAGGTCGTCATCCCTGCCGACAATCCCTATAAGCTGGTCATCGGCCGCAATGATTTCCAAAGCGCTCTCCGCCGCGTGAGCATCTTCAGCAACAAAAGCACCAACCAGGTCGTTCTCAATATCCAGGGCAGCGAGCTTCAGCTGACCGCGCAGGACGTAGATTTCTCGTTCGAAGGCAACGAGCGGATGAAATGCCAATACGATGGCGAAGATCTGGCCATTGCCTTCAATGCCCGTTTCCTCATCGAAATGCTGGCTTCCGCCGATAGCGACGAAGTACGGATGGAACTTTCCACTCCGACGAAAGCCGGTATCATCAAACCGCTGGAAGAAGACGACAACGAAGAAGTGCTGATGCTGGTGATGCCGCTGATGCTGAATAGCTAAAACTGTCGCATGCGCACCATCGCCATGATTCCCGCCCGCTATGCCGCTACCCGCTTTCCTGCTAAACTCATGCAGCGTCTCGGGGACAAGACCGTGATCCGCCATACTTATGACAATAGCATGGCTACAGGGCTATTCGACGAGGTCCTGGTCGTCACCGATAGCGAGATCATCTACCGCGAGATCACCGAACACGGCGGAAAAGCTAAAATGAGCGTCCGCACCCACGAAAGCGGTAGCGATAGGATCGCAGAAGCTGTGACCGATATCGACGTCGATATCGTGGTGAATGTCCAGGGCGATGAGCCCTTTGTGCGCAGGGAGCCGCTGGCGCTTCTGCTCGATGTCTTCAAGGGTGAGGCGGGAAAACAGGTGCAGGTGGCGTCGCTGGTGCAGGTGCTTAAAGAACAGCGGTTCATCGACGACCCCAATTATGTCAAGGTCGCGCTCGATAAGAACAACAATGCTCTCTTCTTCAGCCGCAGCGTCATTCCCTATCCCCGCGACCCTTCCGCCGCTCCTGCCTACTACGAACACATAGGTGTATACGCATTCCGCAAACAGGCGCTGTTGCAATTTACATCGTGGCCCGTGAGCCCGCTGGAAGCCGTCGAAAAGATCGAGTGTCTGCGGTATCTCGAGAATGGCGTCCCCATGCGGATGGTAGTAACCACCTATATGGGCGTGGAGATCGATACGCCCGAAGATCTGGAACGCGCGGCAAAACTGCTTTAAGGGTATCCCCTCGAAAACGACCTCCTCCCCGCAAGGATCGGATAAAAGTTTTGCAATCTGCTAAAAAGTGGAATTCTTAAATTGCCCCGCCGGGCAGCAAAAGGCTGTCCAGGAGTTGTCCACTAAAGAACTATACTGCAAACATGAACAAACCACTATGGGGAATCGATCTCGGCGGGACCAAGATCGAAGGGGTGATCCTGGAGTCTATAAAAAACCCGGCTCCTGTCGTCCGGACACGGGTAGACACAGAGGCGGCCAAAGGATACGAACATATCATCGGTCAGATAGCAAAGCTCGTAGCTGAGATGGAGGCCCGGAGCGGCCTGAAACCCGCCGCCATCGGCATCGGAACACCGGGAGTACTGGATCCGACCCTACAGGTGATGAAAAATTGCAATACCGTTGTCCTCAATGGCAAGCCGTTAAAAAAAGACCTCGAAAAAGCCCTTGATCTAAGGGTCGAATTAGCTAATGACGCCAACTGTTTTGCGCTGGCGGAAACGCATTGGGGTATCGTAAGCCGGGCGGCTGCCGGGGCGCGGATGGTATTCGGCATCATAATGGGCACGGGTGTCGGCGGCGGCATCGTAATAGATGGGAAGATCTGGAATGGCTGTCATGGCATCGGCGGCGAATGGGGACATAATTTTCTCGACGAATCGGGTGGGCCCTGCTATTGCGGCAAGACGGGTTGCGTAGAAACGGTGATCTCCGGCCCCGCCACCGAACGCTATTATAAAAGTCTTACCGGCGAACATCTCAAACTCAAGGAGATCGTCGCCCGTTACAAGGACAACAGTGATCCGGCAGCGACAAAGACCATCCAACGGCTCAACCATTTTTTTGGAAAAGGGGTCTCCGTGATCACGAATCTTCTGGACCCCGACGTCATCGTCGTAGGCGGCGGCGTCGGCAATATCGATACGCTGTACAACGAGGGCCTGGAACAGCTCGGCGAATTCATCTTCAACAATCGGGTCGAGGTGCCGTTGCTAAAACCCAGTCTGGGCGATAGTGCCGGCGTTTTTGGAGCCGCAGCGTTGGTGGCGGATTAGTGGTGAAAGCATTTCCGCGATTCCCTTAACTTTGCCGCTCAATCTGATATGTTATGAGCGTAAACAAGTTCCGGAATTTCAAGATGGTGGGCTATGTCGTCTACGGTCGTGGAAGTTTTAATCAGCTGGACGAGATCCTGGCCCCTCAACGCCGGGGGACCGCCCCTATGATCTTTCTCTTAGACCACTATTTTGAAAATAAACCCCTCGCCAAACGCATTCCCGTCCGCGGCAAAGACAAGCTCATCTTCGCCGACGTCACATACGAACCCAAGACCTCTTATGTCGACAAGCTGGCATCGCAGCTAAAACAAGAATTCGGAACCGTCAGCGGCGTCATCGGCATCGGCGGCGGATCGACCATGGACCTGGCAAAAGCCGTCTCGCTGATGATGACCAACCCCGGCTCCTCCGCCGACTACCAGGGCTGGGACCTCGTAAAAACGCCCGGCGTATACAAGGTCGGCATTCCGACTCTGAGCGGCACCGGCGCGGAAGTCTCCCGGACCACCGTACTCACCGGCCCTACCAAAAAACTGGGCATGAATTCGGACTATACACCCTTTGACCAGATCGTGCTCGACCCCGAGCTCACAGCCGATGCGCCGGCGAATCAACGCTTTTATACCGGCATGGACTGCTATATCCATTGCATCGAAAGTCTTCAGGGCACTTATCTCAATGAATTCAGCAAATCTTATGGCGAAAAGGCGCTTCAGCTTTGTCAGGAAGTATATGTAAAAAAACAAGGCTGGGATGCCGATAGCGACGACAAGCTTATGATGGCCTCATACGCCGGAGGCATGAGCATCGCCTATTCCCAGGTTGGAGTGGCGCACGCCGTCAGCTACGGTCTGGCCTATCTCCTGGGCACCAAACACGGTATCGGCAACTGCATCGTATTCGACCACCTGGAAGAATTCTACCCCCAAGGGGTCCGTGAATTCAAGAAAATGGTGGAAAAAAACAAGATCGATATTCCCCAGCATATCACAAAAGGGCTCACCGACGAACAATTCAATACCATGATCGACGTTTCATTAGTGATGAAGCCGTTGTGGGAAAATGCCCTGGGCAAAGACTGGGAAAAGTCCATGACCCGCGACCGGCTGCGTGCGTTATACGAAAAGCTATAAGCCCATGCAAAGGTGGTTCACGAATACGATAGTCGCTGTGTTGAGCGTGATGTTGCTGATATCCTTTGGCTGCAAAAAATCCGCTCCGGCGAAAAAGCCCGTGCTGCAACCTTTACAAGCACTTGTCAATACCGACACTACCCTGGTCCTCTATCACCGGCTGATCCTACGGGCAAATGATGCCGCCCTCCTGAACGATGCGGCAGTGACTGTTTTATTCCTGCGGAATTCCGTTCTCCTGCAGGCCGGCTACGGCGAGATCGCCATCGATTCCATGAGCGCAAACCTGGCCGATAGGATCGTCCGCTATAACTACCTGCCCACCGGTATCTCCACCGACAGCGCCGGCTATACACCCAACCCTACATTGCTGGGCGTCCCGCTATATGTTCAAAAGAACGGCAGCGACCAGTATTTCCTCAACGGCAGCGTCACCGTCCCCAACCAGCCTACACAGGTCGGAAAAGCCATCGTTTATTATCCGGATTCCCTGGTGCCCCCCGCCGCGGATTCGCTTTCGGAGATCGTCCAATCGGACAGCACGCTTACGTACATGAGCGAGGTCCTCAACCGGACCAACTTATACGACTCGGTGCTGGTAACAGGCAACTATACTCTTCTTGCCCCATCCAATACCGCCTTTCAACAGGCCGGCTGGGACAGTCTCGGCGCCATCGATTCTGCCGGCATCGACACGCTCCTTCAGCTGGCGCTGAATCAGGTGGTCAAGGGGAACTATTTTACGAATGACTTTCCCCCGACGCTCACTACACTGGCAGGAGGAGGCGTTACCGTAAATGTCGTCAACGGCTTCCTGCAGTTTTCCACCAGCGGCAACGCCACGCCAGTGCATTGGACAAGCGGTAACCAGGTAGCCGGCCCCACCCTCATCATGCACCGCACCGACGGTGTCCTATTAAAATAATATATGGTTCATTTCCTGGAACAGGACCGGGTTCGTTATTTTTGACTATGCTCAATTTCAATGATATCAAGAACCTGCTTCAGCACAACAAGATTGCCGATTTTGTCAAGCTGAACAAGGTCACGCCGAGGGATGCGGCCGACTTCGCCAACCGTCATTCCAAGGGTGCGGTGAAGCTCTTCCAGCACCTGGATCCGAAACACGCGGCCAAGGCCTTCAAATTCCTTCGCAAAAGAAAGCAGGAAGATATCATCAAATCGCTGCCGGAAGAAAAAGCCGCCGAGATCCTCAACGCCATGCAACCCGACGACCGCACGGCCTTTCTCGAAGAGCTGCCGGGCAACTATGTCAAGGAACTGCTGAAAGTGCTGACGCCCGAGAACCGCGCCGAGACCCTCGAGCTGCTGGGATATGAAGAAGGTTCCGTGGGCCGGCTCATGACTCCCGACTATGTGGCCATCAAAGAGAACGAGACCTGTCAGGAAGTCCTCGGCCTGATCCGGCAGCGAGGCCAGGCTACCGAGACACTCAACTGGCTTTTTGTGGTGGACGACAAAGGGGTGCTGATCGACGATATCAATATCAAAGACTTTCTCATCGTAGACCCCGTTACCAGGGTCTCCCAGATCATGGACCATCAGTTCATCGCGCTGAATGTCAACGACGCTCAAAAGGATGTCATCAATATCTTCCGCAACAATAGCCGCTTTGCGCTGCCGGTAACCGATAACAATGGGGTGTTGCTGGGGATCGTAACGCTCGACGACGTCCTGCGGCTGGCGGAGTCGGAAGGCACCCGTGAGATCCAGAAGATCGGTGGTTCCGAAGCCCTCGACGAACCCTATACGACAATCACTTTCTCGCGACTGATCCGCAAACGCGCCGGCTGGCTGATCATCCTCTTTCTTGGTGAGATGCTCACAGCAACGGCCATGGGTCATTTCGAGGATGAGATCAGTAAGGCTGTCGTACTTGCGCTATTCGTTCCGCTGATCATCTCCAGCGGGGGAAACTCCGGCAGCCAGGCCTCTTCCATCATCATTCGCGCCATGGCCATCGGCGAGATCGGTTTTCGCGACTCCTGGCGTGTCGTGCGCAAAGAATTCTCTTCCGGCCTGGTCCTCGGCCTCATCCTGGGCATAGTGGGGTTTTTCCGCATCTTTCTCTGGCAGCATTTCCATCTATATAACTATGGCGAGCATTGGCTCAAGGTAGCTACCACTGTATTCTTCTCGCTGATCGGCGTGGTGTTGTGGGGAACATTGTCCGGCAGCATGCTGCCGCTGATCCTCAAGAAGCTGGGCGCCGACCCTGCTGCTTCTTCCGCTCCGTTCGTAGCCACGCTCGTGGATGTCACCGGTCTGGTGATCTATTTTACCGTGGCCTATATCGTCATGCGGGGAACATTGCTATAGACTACTTCTTCTTGTATACCGGGACATTGCTGCACGCTTCGCCATACATAATACTCTTTACCACGGGTCGTAAACGGCGGGCAATTTCAAGATAGGCGAATCCATCCACGGATAGATCGCCACATCCTTTGACCACTACTCTCATATCGGTAAACGCGCTGGTATCGATGGCGCGGAGGTTCGTCAAAAATGCTTCCCTTAGGGCCACCTGCCTGTCGCCCAGAAAAATATCCTTTACAAAAGGCTGGGCCTGGACGGCCACCAACATATATGCCCAGGATGGGATAATGGCATCTGCCGTACAGACGACACCGACGATCTTATCCTGGTATCGAGGCCAGTCGACCGCCTGAAGCGCGGCGCGAAATTCCTTTTCCTTGAGGATCATCTCCCTGAACAGCAGCGGCTTCAGGTCTAAGACAACGATCTCCTCCCGGGGATAGTAATCTTCCAGGTCCAGCGTATACAGCCCGCTTTGCGCTACTTTATTTACGATCTCATCACTCACGCCACAAAGTTAAGAAAGAAACCCCCTCAGGTGAGGGGGCTTTCGAAGTTAATATTTTGTCTCCCTCGACTCCTAGTAAAATTTCGAGCGGTAATCTTTAACCGTAGCCAGCTTCTGCAGCGCCTGCGTGAATCCATAATTGATCATGGAGCGTTGCTGCTGCTCGACCATGAAGCGTTGTTGCTGGACATCCGCATTCGGATTCGACATGGCGCTGACATTCTCCACCTTTATAAAGAATACGCCGGAATTGCCGGGAATGGCGGGAGAGATCGGTTTTCCAGCCAGGTCCTTATCGAACGCCGAACCGACAACTTTGCCTTCCTGAGCCGCATTAGCCGAAATAAAGGATCTCGCGAACAGCACGCTGTCGGCATGTTGTACCGGTTGACCGGCCGCCGTCGCAGCTGCATCCAGGGATGCGGGAGAACCTTCCTTTTTGATAATTTCTTCCGCCTTTTTCTTATTTCTGAGGATGGGTTCTACCTGGTTTCTTGCCTTGGCCGGCGTCATTGTCCCTTCCTTGTTGATCTCAGTGAGCAGCGCTACGACATATTTATCTCCCACGGGGAACGGCTCGGAGACATTGCCCAGCTGAGCGTCATACATCCAGCGAACGAGCTGCCGGTTGGCGCCAAGTCCGGGGATATTGACTTCGGTGGGGGCGATATCCGGTCCCAGCAATTTCTGCAGATGTTCCTTCTGCACATTGTCGTCAAACGCCTTTGCGTCGCGGCTTTCACCGGCAAACTGGCTGGCGAGACCGGAAGCCGCCTGATCCGTTTCGGGGCTGGTCTCGATCTTTTTGCTCAGATAGGCGATCTTATAGGCCGGTTCGAAATTCTTCTGATCGAGGATCTCTATATAATGGTATCCGAACTGGCTTTTGACAATCTTCGTCTCACCCTTTTTACCGTTAAAACAAAAATCGGAGAATTCCTTTACCATCCTGTCCGCGGTAAAATAACCCAGATCTCCGCCCTTGGTCTTGGAACCGGGATCATCGGATAATTTGGCGGCTACGCTATCCCAGTTACCGCCGTGCTGAAGAAGGTTGGCGATGCTGTCTATCTTCTTTTTAGCAACGCTGTCTTCCATGATCGGCTGACCGGTCTGGGGGTTTACCGTAGCTACAAGAATATGACGGGCGCGGGCCGAGTCGGGAAGGGTCTTTTCGTCTATCAGCTTGGCTAAGGTATAATTTCCTGCATCGAGATAGGGTCCATAAACCTGGCCCTTGGGCAAAGCAAAGATGGAATCCTTGAACGGCACCTGGATCCGGGACTTACCCATATATCCATCATAATATTGTTGCTCGGTACCCATGCGGCCGAGAAAAGCCTGGACGTCCTTGGTCTCGGCAAATTCTTTTTTAAGATCGATGAGTTGTTGACGCAGCTTGGCGCTGTCGGCGGAGCTGGGCGAAGCATCGAAGGTCACATAGGCGATGCTCCGGCTTTCATCCTGGTGGAATCTGTCCTTGTGAGCATCGATATAGTCCTGGATCTCGGCGTCGGAAATCTTTACCGAACTGTCGGCAATAGTAAAATAAGGAGTGTTCACATAGGAGATCGCTGCAAGCTGACTGTTGTCGGCATTCATCTTCTCGATCATCCATTTGGGAACATAGGCGCTGTTCGCGAGCAATGCAGTGAATTTTTCGCGCATCCGCATCTTGACGATCTGGGGTAGCGATTCTTCAAAGAACCGGCGGGCGGCTTCATACCGGCCGTTGTCATTGCCTTTCTTCGACGGACCAGCCTTATAATAATTACGCAGCTGGTTGATCTGCTGCGCGGCGGCCTGGGCATCGAAGATGCCGGTCTTGGGATCTGTGAACGCCTGCTTGACATCGGGGATCGCATTCGGGCCGACCAGCATATCGTTTACTTCCTTGTCACTTACGTCCAGTCCTAATTTAGCATAGTCGTCGCTGAGTACGGCGTCTTCGACCATTCCCCGCCAGACATTGTCGCGGATATTTTGCGTCATCGCCTCACTGGTCGGATAACCTCTCTGTTTGTACTGATCTTCCTGATTCGAAACCAATTGCTCAAAAGAGGTGTACTCGATCTTCTGCCCATTGATCTCACCGATAACGGTGGAATGGCCGCCGAAAAATCTGCTACTCCTGGCGTCCATCAAAAGAAAGCCGACGAGACTCAACGCGATCAAGCCCGAAACCAGCCAGACTGCTTTATCGCGTATTTGCTGAATAATTGACATAGTGCTATTTTCCGCCGCATTTACTTATTTCAGGCGGATGGCAAAAATAGGGTAAAAATGGTTATGAACAAATTGTGGAAAATAGTGTTAAATCGGCTTCTGCTCAGCGTTTTGAAAGCTCCCGATGAAGGTTTTCACAATATCCGGCGAAGCCGGCGATATTTGTGAAACAGAAAGCGTGAAACCATAATCAACAGGCAGTTATGAATAAACCCGGATCTCAGTGGAAAACCCCATTTTCAGACCGGCAGTTTTCGGGGATAGATAGACAGGAACTTTTTTTGCAACGTATCGCCGACTTTTTTTAGTGTACAATTGCCCGGTTATTCCACACGAGCTGACAGCCGGAGCATAAAATAGTTTTCCGGAGCCTTTTTCCCTCCACAGAAGTGGAAAACGCAGTAAACTTGCGATCCAAACGAGATCCTGGCTTGTTAAGTAATTGTGGAATAATGTTAATAAACTAAGAATTTCCGAAATTCACGCGTTCTTAAAATATTGTTATCCACGAATCCACCAGGATAGTAATAGTAGTTTATTTAAGAAATAATAAATAATATTAAATACTATGGCAGATATCAACATAGAGACCGCAAAGAAAAAGTTATCCGTAAAAGGTTTTTTAGACATTGCCGTTTCGCCGGAGCTGGATCTCTTTCTGGAGATAGAACGCTTGAAGAAAGAAAAAAATGCGATTATCCTGGCGCATTATTATCAGGAATCGGATATCCAGGACATCGCTGATTATATCGGGGATAGTCTTGGCCTTGCGCAGCAAGCGGAAAAGACAACGGCAGATATGATCGTGTTCGCCGGCGTGCATTTTATGGCCGAGACGGCAAAGATCCTGAACCCGGATAAAAAGGTAGTTCTCCCGGATCTCAAGGCCGGTTGTTCTTTGGCGGATTCCGCGCCGGGAGATCTCTTCAGGGCCTTTAAGGAGAAACATCCCGGTCATGTTGTGATCTCCTATATTAATTGCTCGGCCGAGGTAAAAGCCCTGAGTGATATCATCTGCACCTCTTCGAATGCGGAGAAGATCGTTGAAAGTGTCCCTAAAGATCAGCCGATCATCTTTGCTCCGGACCGGAACCTTGGCGCCTATCTGATCAAGAAGACCGGTCGCGACATGGTCCTTTGGGATGGCGCCTGCATGGTGCATGAGATATTCTCGCTGGAAAAGATCACGAAGCTGAAGATCAGGCATCCGAATGCGAAGTTCATCGCACACCCAGAATGTGAGGAACCGGTCCTGCGTCTGGCGGATTATATCGGCTCGACGACGGCGTTGCTTAATTATACCCAGAAAGATAGCGCCACGGAATATATTGTTGCAACCGAGACCGGGATCTTGCACCAGATGCAATTATCCTCCCCACAGAAGACCTTTATCCCCGCGCCCCCGACCAACAACTGTGCGTGTAACGACTGCCCGCATATGAAGCTGAATACGCTTGAGAAGCTATATCTGTGTATGAAGTACGAACAGCCGGAATTGCTGATGGATAAAGAATTGATGGCTGCGGCAAAAAAGCCGTTGCAGAGAATGCTGGAGATTAGTGCAAAACGTTAATTATCAAATAGTTATATCTATCTACCCATGTAAACCATCAATATTTGTACATCGCTGGGATTAACGCCGCTGATGCGGCTTGCCTGACCCAAGGTCCTGGGCTTGATCTTTTTAAATTTTTGCAATGCTTCATTCGATAATGAAGCGACCCGATCATAATTGAAGTTATCCGGTATCAGGAGATCTTCCAGCTGGGACATTTTTTGAACGAGCTCTTTTTCTTTTTCGATATAGACATCATACTTGATCTGGATCTCCGCTTGTTCCAGGATCTCGGGCGAGAATTCTTGTAAGGATGCTTGAAGCCGCGGGATGGAATTTGTCATGGAGAGGAGATCTATTCCCGGTCGTAGAAGGACTTGTGCCGCCTTTTGTTTTTGAATGAGCGGAGCGGTGTTCTTGGCTAAAAGGTAATTGCTGGATTCTGTCGGATCGAGCGAGAAATGGTGCAGCGTCTCTTTGATCTTTTCCACTCCATTCTTTTTTC
>DASZOW010000469.1:0-2244 GCA_035550615.1 Puia sp. | reverse complement strand
GGGTGATCCCTTTGTATTATCCTGATAGCATTCCCAATTCCATTCCGCATGCCAATGAAGAAGAGCGAACGACGAACGAGAAGGGGGTGGAGCTGGTGAGCAAGATATCACGTCCCACGTTGACGCTTTTTCTTCCTAAGGAGGTACGGGGAAATATGCCCGCGGTGGTGATCTGTCCCGGCGGCGGATACTGGGTCAATGCGGTGAACATAGAAGGGTATGATGAGGCAAGGGTGCTGAACAGTTGGGGTGTGGCCGCCTTTGTGCTCACCTATCGCATACCGGACAGCGCGTATTGTATACATCCTGAAATTGCGCCTTTGCAGGATGCGCAGCAGGCTTTGTTGCAGGTGCGGCGTCATGCGGCCGAATGGCATATCGATCCGTACCGGGTGGGTATCATGGGTTTTTCGGCGGGTGGTCATCTGGCATCGACGGCGGGTACGCATTTCGACAGGGTGCTGGTACCGGACCCGGATGGCATCAGTGTACGACCGGACTGGATGATCCTGGGCTATCCTGTTATCAGCGGCGTGTTATCACACAGCGGCTCTTTTGAAAAGCTGCTGGGCAGGAATGCTTCGGACAGTCTGGTACGATATTTTTCCAACGAGACCCGGGTCACGGACAGCACGCCACCGGCCTTCCTCGTGCATGCGCAGGATGATGACGGCGTATCACCGGAGAACAGCATTGTTTTTTATAAGGCGTTAACGGCCCATCATGTGTCTGCGGAGCTGCATCTCTACGAAAAAGGCGGTCATGGTTTTGGGCTGCATCTTCCCGCGGGGAATGTCCGGAAAACGGCCTCCCGGGGAAATATAGTCCGTTTTCCGGAAAAGTCTAATGTCGGTCCTTCGGACAACGAGTCTCCGGCTCGTTCTGATGAACAATGGATGGACCGGTGCAGGCATTGGATGCAACTGCATGGGTGGGTGAACTAAGCTACAAACGATGCATTCTGCTGCTCCATCTGTTTCATAGCGCTGTTGCGCCAGCTTTCTTCCACGGAACCCGACATGGGATCGGGAAAAATATCTTCCACTCCTTTCTCCACTCCGTCAAAGATGCCCTGTGCGATGAGCTGAGGGGTTGATTTCGGTATGTCGAATCCTTTGGTCATATCGGTGTCGGTAGGTCCTGTGAGGACGGCATGGACCCGTACGCCCTGTCCGGCCAGGAAGGCGCGGAGCGACTGTGTCAGGGAGAATGCGGCTGCCTTGGAAATGGAATAGGATGCGATGGGAGGCAGGGAAGCAAGGGCTGTCATGGAAAGGTTGTTGACGATGGCTCCTTGTGAGCGGATCAGCGCGGGGAGGAAGGCCCGGCTGAGGGCGTAGGTGCCAAACAGGTTGACGGCAAGATGTCTGTCGATCATGGCGCGATCGCTGAGGTCATCGTACCAGGCCACGCCGGCATTGTTGATAAGGATGTCGAGGGTGGTGACCGCGGCGGCGGCCTGTTGGATCTGTTCGGGATCGGTGACGTCCAGCATGACCGGTATGACACGCGGGTCGGGGTGTGTGAATGTCCGGCGTACGCCTGCGTATACCTGACGGGCGCCCCGTTCGAGGGCTTCGTCCACCAGGGCGCGGCCTATGCCGCGCCCGGCGCCTGTAATAAGGATTGTCTTGTCGGTGATATTCATGTCTTTGATTTTATGTTGTAAAGCTAGTGTCCATAATTGTAACCGAAAGGGTGTAAAATAGACTTTATAGCGGGTGGATTTGGACAGGTGAATTTTGTATATTTGATCAAATATTTTTTATGAAGCATCTCACGATCGTCGTGCCGGACGGGCCGAACAATATCAGCAGCATCACGGGCTCTTTCGAGATATTGACGAGGGCCAATGATTTCTGGAAGGCGGGCGGAAGGATGCCTTTGTACAAGATCGAGGTGGCCGGGGTCTCGACGACCAATGAGTTCGAGGATGGGCTGTTCAGCGTGCGGCCGCATCTGCGTGTGTCGGAGATAAAGAAGACGGATCTCGTCATCATCCCTTCGCTGAACCATAATTATCAAAAAGCGATGAAGGGGAATACGGAGCTGGCGGATTGGATCGCGTGGCAGTATAAGAACGGGGCGGAGATCGCCAGTGTCTGTACGGGGGCGTTCCTGCTGGCATCGGCGGGGCTGCTGGATGGGAAGAGCTGTTCGACCCACTGGAGCGTGGCAGAGAATTTCAGGGTCATGTTCCCTAAGGTGAATTTGCAGACGGACAAGCTGATCACGGATGAGAAT
>DASZOW010000468.1:0-9004 GCA_035550615.1 Puia sp. | reverse complement strand
TATCGGCGGTTCGGCTATCGACCCGTCAGGTTCCTTCGAACGCACAAAAGAGAATATCCCGCGAAATAAAAAACAGCTGCCCTACGCCATCGGCCCCTACTCCTTTCTGTACAACGATGTGAGCCAGTTCACGGCCTGGGGCTTCGATTACCTGAAATACGATTGGAACCCCATCGAGCTTCCCGACGTAAAAGCCATGTATGAAGCGCTGCGCAACAGCAGCCGCGACGTGGTCCTCAGCCTGTCCAACAGCGCCCCCTTTGCCGGCGTCGCGGACTGGGCCCGATGGTCCAACTGCTGGCGCACCGGCGGCGATATCCGCGATAACTGGAAAAGCCTGAAAAGCCGGCTCTTTACACAGGATAAATGGGCGCCCTACGCCGGCCCCGGTCACTGGAACGACCCGGATATGATGATCGTCGGTTATGTCGGCTGGGGCAAAGGCCCGCGTCCTACCATGCTCACACCCGATGAACAATATACCCATGTCAGCGCCTGGTGCCTGATGTCTGTTCCACTGCTCCTCGGCTGCGATCTCACGAAACTGGATAGCTTCACGCTCAGCCTGCTTTCAAATGATGAAGTCCTGGCCCTCGATCAGGACCCGCTGGGCAAACAGGCTACCGTCATCTCGCTACAGGGCGACGCCGGCGTCATGGCCAAAGACCTCGCAGACGGCAGCAAAGCCGTCGGCCTCTTCTACCCCGGCGACAGCACCGCGACACAAGCGGTTACCGTCCGGTGGTCGGATCTCGGCATCTCGGGAAAATACATCGCTCGCGATCTCTGGCGGCAAAAAGATATCGGCGTCTTCGATCGACAGTTCACCGCCGATGTCCGCCGTCACGGCGTAGTGCTCATCAGCCTGCGGCCTCTACCAACGTCAAAGGCCCGCAAAGCGGGCCTTTAACATCATCTCAATACCTAACGTGCCGCATCCTTTGCGGAGCTTAGAACAACGGCATTCGCCTTGACAGCGCTGACAGCCGATACTACCGGTGTGGTCCAAACAGCCGCCGGCGCCTGATGCGTCAACGCCTTCTTAGCTTCCATCAAAGGGCAATGGCCGGAATGATGAATAGCCACGCCTGCACCAAGCAATCCTACGGCGCCAAGCGTTACAAGAGTCGTCTTCATGTTTGTCGATTTTTACGTTAACAAATAGGTGAACAGACTAAATTACCACTGCTCCATCCTATCGCCAACGCTCTCCGGCCCAACAGCCCAAAAACGCAGCCGAACCGTCCACTACCCGCCCCCACCGGCCAGCCACTATCCCCCGGCCAGCCACTCCAGAAAATGCGTCACCTTAGCCCTTGCCACCGTGATCTTCTCGTCAAATGGTACCAGCAGATTAACATCCAACCGGCGCACCATATCCTGCGACACATCCCGGACCGCCTCACGATTGACAAGGGCCTGCCGGTTCACCCGGTAAAAACCCGGACCCACGATCTGCTCGATCTCCTCCAACCGCTTGTTGACACTATACTGCTGTTTGGCAAACGTCAATAAAAGCACGGCATCATCGCGCAGATAACACAACGCTATATCGGCCACATTCACCGGCACGATCTTCTCTTTATGATACACCAGGATCGACCGCTTTCCCCCACTCTGCGCAAAAAGCGCGGACAACTCTCCCGGCGCCGGAGCCCTCCTGAATGCTTTATATCTGGCCAGGGCCGCGGCAATATTTTTCGTGGAAAAAGGCTTCAGGATATAATCGATCCCTGCCACCTTGAACGCCTCCAGCGCATACTCATCATATGCAGTAGTGAAGATCACCGGCACCGGCTGCTCGAACCCTGTAAAGATCGAAAAGCTCAGCCCATCGCCCAGCTGGATATCGCTGAAGATCAGATCGGGCAACGCATGCTCTTTAAAAAAGCTCGCCGCCTCCGACACCGAACCCAGCACGGCCACGACCTCCGCCTCCGGCTCAGCGGCCCGGATACACGCCTCCAGGTCCCGGGCGGTCAGCAGCTCGTCCTCAATGATGATTATTTTCATACTCGAAGACTTTTATATGCACCGAGAATTCGTCGGTTGTCTGCTCGACCCGCACGGGATCCCCGGTAAGGCTCCGGTATCTTGCCCTCAGATTCACCAGGCCCATTCCGGCCGACTCGACACCCGTCCGCTTTGGTTGTAAGTTATTGATCACGGTGATCCACTCGTCCCGGTAATTCACGCGGATGGACAACGGCCGCTCCCGCGTCAGCGCATTGTGCTTGATGGCATTCTCGATCGACAACTGCACGGAAAACACCGGCAGATAGCGGGACTCTCGAACCTCGACAGGCACGTCGATCGAGAACTGCAAGGCCTCGCCAAAACGGATACGCTGCATCTCCAGGTAATCGATACAAAGATCGAGCTCCCTTCCCACTGGCGCCACATTTGCCGTATGAGAAGAAAGCGTAGCCCGCAGAAAGCCGGACAACCGCACCAGGTACTCGCTCGCCTGTTCCGGTGAAACGCCGATCAATGATTTCAGCGTGCTCAGGGAATTGAAGAGGAAATGGGGCTGTATCTGCTGCATCAGCTGAAGATTCATCGCCTCGGCATTCCTAAGCCGCAATTCGGCATTCTCCATTTCGATGACGGCATTTTTTTCCCGCGTCACCACGAGGTCCTGCAATATCACGATCACCATGTCCACGGCCAGGAAAACGATCAGGTGGAGATGGATGCTGCTGCTGAATGAGCCAAAACGCCAGTTGTGCCAGGGGACAAAAAAGCCATGGAGCAACCCTACGGCCAGCAGGATACAGACCAGCCCGCTCACGGTATACCGCCAATTGGCATTGCCTGCCACGGCATAGATGCCGATATTGATCACCCAGACGATAAAGACCAGCAGCGTACTCAACGCAAAAGCCCAGGGATAAAGCTGCAACGGCAATTTGGTCAGGATGAACATCGGCGTCACTGCCAGCGCGCTGATAGCCGGTGAGCTGTATAAGGCCACCCAGATCTGCTTCTTTATGACCGGCGCGATCTTCACTTGCTCACAATTGCCGCCTCTGCAGCCTGGAGTCCATCACTCGTTACGTTTAACCTCCCATCCCCCGTACCCCCGGAGCTCTGGATAATGATCTGGCATTTCCCGCCGAACAGCTTCCGCTGCCAATTACCATCCGTATATTGATCCGGCTCATGACTGCTCGGATTGCCATTACCGACGCCGATGATCTTCACTGGACCGGTGACGGCAAAATGTAGAAGATTCGCTGCATCGGGAACTTCCCTGCCCTCCTTATCGACGACACTGCAGTTGTAGACGATCGCATCCTTCCCATCGGCCCTCAACGCTGGTTTGGAAGCGACGACCACGATCTTAAATGGAGCGCCTGTGGTCTCGACCGTCGCCGTCAGCTTTTTCCCGTGTTTATGTGCAACCGCCACCAGCTTCCCCGGCACATATTTCACCATCCATTCCAGGTGACCGTTCCGCGGCATCTCCTTCTTCCCCAGCGAGTGGCCGTTGAGAAAAAGCTCTACGTCGTCGGCATTGGTGTTCACCCAAACCGGGATAAGCTGCCCTTCCCTGCCCTTCCAGTTCCAATGCGGGGCGATATGCAGCACATCTTTATCGGTCCACCAGCTCTGATAGTAGTAATACACGGTCTTTGGAAAACCGCACATATCCATGATCCCGAAATGGCTGTTGATATCCGGCCAGCGATACGGGGTAGGCTCTCCCCGATAGTCGAAACCCGTCCATGCAAAACCACCCATGAACCAGGGCCGCTCCGCCGCGATCCGCCACCAGTATTCCGCCGTCGACGCCCACGGTGGCGCCACGCTGTCATAATCGGGGACGTACGCATTCACAGTATCCCGTTCGAAGATGCTGCGCGTAGACACGGTGCTGGCGACCTCGGTGCCGATGATGGGCTGATTGGGATGCTCCTTCCGGTAACCGTCGAGCCCTTTGAGATTATAATTGAATCCGCGTACCGGGATCACCTCGTTGACGCCACGGTATTCATTACCTACATTGGCCGCGTATGTAGAGGTCCTGGTGGGATCCAGCAGCCGCTGGCGTTGCAGTTGATGCTGCGCGATCAGTTTTCCGGTCGTAGAGGTCTGGATCTTCCATTCTTCATTCCCGATACTCCACATAAAGATGCTCGGGTGATTGCGGTCCCGCAATATCTGTCCCTCGAAATCTTCCCCATACTCCTTTCCGCTGTTCAACAACCGCGTCTCGTCGAGCACCAGCATGCCCAGGCTGTCGCAGGCATCCAGCAGCTCGGGCGTAGGCGCATTATGGCTGGTCCTATATGCGTTGACACCCATCTCTTTTAGTAATCCGATCCGGTAATATTGCAAATAGTCGGGAAGCGCGCTCCCTACACCCGCATGATCCTGGTGACAACACACGCCTTGTACCTTCACAGGCTGCCCATTGAGGAAAAGTCCTTTGTCTTTGTCGATCGTCACCGTACGGATACCGAAACGGACACAGACGCTGTCGATTGTTTGCTCGCCGCTTCGGACCAGCACCACGGCTCGGTACAGGTAAGGGTTATCCAGCGACCACAACGTCGGTTGTGCCACCGGCGCCACCTGGTTGACCGCCCCTTCCCTGCCATTGAGGATAAAGATCTGCCGCTCTGCCAACGACGCTACCCGCCGGCCATCTCTGTCGGTGATATATCCGCCCACCCGGACCGAAGCATCTTGCAGACTGCTGTTATCGACACGGGTCTCCACCGTAACGTTGTCGCCATTGGTATGCACGAAAACGCCGCCTTCCTGCGCAATATGCACCGGCGCATAGCTGTTCAACCAGGCATGCCGATAGATGCCGGCGCCCTCATAGAACCAGCCTTCATATAGCGTGGCATCGACACGCACGACCACCGTGTTCTTCCCTCCATAATGCAGAAAATCGGTAATGTCATACGCCGAACCGGTATAGCCGCTGAAATTGCCGCCCAGGTAGCAGTTGTTGATCCACACCTTGCTGTCTCTGAAGATGCCGTCGAACTGCAGAACGAACCGCCGGCCGGAATCGGCCTTATCGACCGTAAACGTCTTCCGGTACCACCCGATGCTGTTCTGCGGAAAAAGCCCGCCGATCGCATGATAGCCATGCGCATCGACATCGCCATTCGGCGAATGCACAAACGGCAACGCCACCGCCCAATCGTGCGGCAATTGCACATCCGCCCAATCTTTGTCGTTGAAATTTGCCCGGATACAGGTGTTGGCGGCATCGCCCGTCTTGGCGAGGATATTGCCGACACCATAATTGAAATCCTTTGCCGGATCGGCAGCATCGCCCAGATGAAATTTCCAACCCTGATCGAAATTCTCTCTCTCCCGCTGTGCCAATGCCCGTGTAGTAGCCAGTGCCAGAACGATCCCGGCAACGGCCGTCAACAATTGCTTCATGTATAAACGATTTACCTAAAAGTAAGGTAAATCATCAAAACTTGATTTTCTCGGGCAAATACTTCTTCACCAACGCCTCATAATAAGGCTTTAGCTGCTTCCAGTCCGGGGGTGTCGGGTTCTTGGAATAGAGATCGTAAGGATTGAACAGTTTCACCCACTTGAACATCTCCCGGTCATGATCGTCCAGAAGATGGTCATAAGCGTGCTCCCTGTGTTGCGCATAAAAGGAGTGATAACGCAACATATACAAAGCCGGCTCCGGCAGATAATCTTTTAACATCTGGTAGACATACTCGTCATGCCCCCACGACATATTCACATTCCGTAATCCGCACCCTTCGGAATACACTCCGCATTTGGACTGATACCGCTCGTCCTGCGCATCCGGGTTATTGGCAAAAAACTCCGGATAGACGATCTTATCGCTCCATGCACATCCCACCGGGAACGTGTCGCCGACGACCGCCCATTGCGGTTCGCCGAACAGGCACAACACCTTACCCATATCGTGGAACAAGCCGGCCAGCACCATCCAGTCCGGGTGGCCATCGGCGCGTATCGCCTCGGACGTCTGCAATAAATGCTGGAATTGATCGAGATCCGTATCCGGATCGCTGTCATCGACCAACTGGTTCAGGAACTCGAAGGCATCCCAAACCGACATTTCCTTTTTGTCGAACCGCAGGAACTCCGCCCGTTTCTCCTGTACAAATGCGTACGTCTGATAGGTATGGTTCAATCGGTAGAACTCCTTTACCGAATCGCGGCCAGGCGTTTCGTAATTGCGGTATTCCTCCGTGGTCTTGCCCTTGGCGATAGACTCGGGATCGGGATAACGTTCCAGCAGATCGTCTTCCCATACATCGAGGGAAGGGAGGGGATTGGTCTCAGCGGCGTTCAGCGACTGTGTAGGTTTGGATTGCATCGGTAAACAATTAAGCACTTAAATTACTAAAAAAATCGGAATCTGGCAAATCATCCCGAACAGCCGGAGCCTTGGTCCCGGGACGCTACCACGGCTGGAAACCATACCGGACCAGCATCTGTTCTATCTCGGTCTTCAGCTTCGAACGTGGATGCCATTGCAAAGCCGCCAGAAAGGAGTGGCTCACCTGGGCTCCGCCGCTTATCAGCGCCTCGATCACGGCCAGGTTGTCGATCTTTTTCTCCGGCCATGTATTGACCCGGTCGCGATGCTTAATGGCCCACAGCGCCATCCCCAGCGGCGTACCGCCATATACATTGCGCGCTTCCAGCGGCGCTCCCCGTTCTATCAACAGCCGGATCGTATCGAGATGGCCGCCCAGCAACGCCATATGCAACGCATGCATGCCATTGATAGGATCGCCGGGATCTGCGCCTCTATCGATCAGGTAGGCGGCAACCGCCGCATGTCCATACTGGCTGGCCCAGTTCAGCGCGTTCCCCAGCTGCGTCCGGTTTGCTTTCTTTATCAGCTTACCTTCCGCGTCGAAATATTCTTGCACTACATCCAGCCGGCCCACCCCCGCGGCCCCCTCCAGATCCAGGCCCGCACCGCGCTTCGCCAGAAAATCCGCGGCTTCCGGTCGACCGTTGGCAAGACACGCATTTACCGCATACCGCTTATGCCCCGCCGGATCATATACATCGATGTTCGCGCCCGCCAACAGCAACCTGTCCATCAAGGCCAGCTGCACTCCCGCCTTCGCCGGATGGATGCTCGTCGCCACCAGCCCAAGCGTCGTATCCCCACCGCCATACATATACGCCGGAGCATCGACCTCCGCACCGGCCGCCAGCAGGATCTCCAATAACGCAACGGCATTCTCGGGGTAACGCTCCCGGAACTCTACTCCATTGGCGGCGATATAATGCAATAGGAACCCGTGATGCCTTCGCATGCTGCGATGTTTGATCAATGACGGATAAAGCCGTAGCAACGCGCTCAGATTGCCGGTATCTCCGGTCAGGATCGCATTGGCGGCCGCTTCAAACGATGACACCCGCGACCCGGTTGACGAAGCCTCCTCTACCCAAACTTCCAGGTGCGGCCAGCTCTCATGGTAATAGAACTCCGCCATCGCCAGCTTGATATCGGCAAAGCTCACATTGGCATAAGGATATTCTCCTTCCGGCCAGCGCCGGAACCGGGGATGCTGCCCGAGGATGAACATTTTGACCTCTGCATCGGCCGCCATATAGGCGGTATATAGTTCTTCCGCTTGTCGCCGGTATTCGACTATGCCGGCCGTCACCGGCAATGGCTGTATGCTCATATAGGGATAAGTTAAGGATTTTCTTTGTTTTTCTCGATCAGTATCCGCAATCCGCTCACCGTAAATAAAAACAGCAGGATCATCGGCAATACCTGGTAACGCAGCACGCTCGGTGAAGCAAAAATGCAGAATACGGCATTTGCCAAAAGATAGGCGGCCGTCAGCTCCAGGGCGCCCGTAAACACGGGAAAGCCCTCCCTGCACCGCCGCGAACCGAGAAACCACAGGCATACGACCACGAACGCAATATTCAGGAACAGGCAGATCCACGGGATCGGCGCCAGCAGGCTGGCCTGGATCGTAGCCGACCAGACCCGGACCTTTATGCTACGGTAACGGAACCATCGCATCGCTATGGGATCGACGGTTTTGTTTCCTTCGTTATACACGGCAAACACATCCGGCCCCGGGACAAAAAAGCTTCTGGCGCTGGGCCATCCATAATAACGCAGATATGCCAGCGGATGTCGCCGGATCAAAAAATAACCATATTGGGTAAATACCGGCGCCACCCGGTTCCAGGCATTGAAATACGTCGTCCGCTCTCTTCGGCGCACATCGGCCATATACCGGTGCAGCGGGGAACTATGCACCCACATATACTCCGTCGTGGAAGTTGGCTCCTTCGCCAGGATCGCAGGACCCGCCTTTTCAAAATAATCCCGCACGTCCGCCGCCAGCTCGCGGCATTCGGGCGAAGGCAGTCCCGCCGTATCCACGGGCACCCAGGGATAAAGATGCAGCGCATTATTGGCGATCTGCCAGCCGCTAAAAGCGGAGAACACATTCGCGCCCGTCTGTTTATACGTGATATGCTTGATCCAGCCCATACAGGCAATCACCACCCCGACACTGCTTATGATGCCGATGAGCTTGAATGCCGTCGATCCTTTTTTCCGCATCAGGAGAAAGGTCAGCGAAGCCACCGCCGGATAGAACAACGCCACATACCGCAGATGGAAGATCACAAAAAGCAACCCCACCTGTAAGGCCAGCAGCCGCCAGTCCGGCTCGCGGACCAACGCCATCAATACGGTGATCCAGATCAGGCTCAGCCCCACGAACAAGGCGTCGCTGGATACATAATTGCATAGATACGGGATCATCGGGTTCAACAACAGGACCATCAGGACGATGACACCGGTACGAACCGACAACCCGCATCTCTTCACCAGCGTAAGGAACAGCCACAGGCTCGCGCCCTGCACCAGGATATATTGCAGGGTCACCAGGAATGTATCCGAAGCGCTGATGGCATGGACGACGCGCAAAAAGATCGAATACCCTATCGGCCGGTAGCCGATAGCATCCGCACTGGCAGCGGAATCGATATA
>DASZOW010000467.1:0-5469 GCA_035550615.1 Puia sp. | reverse complement strand
TGAGATCCAGGCAGCGTCCATCGATAGCATCGTCAAACGCCACTCCCTGTTTGTCGGCGTAGGCGCTGCCCATCTTCCCGGCAAACGCGGTGTCATCGAACTGTTGCGGAAAAAAGGCTATACGCTCCGGCCCGTGATGATGCCCGACCAGGACGCCACCCGCCGCGACGATATCGACCGGATAAAGGTCCCGGTGAGCTTCGCCCCCTTCAACGCCCCCGACGGCTCCTTTTCCGTTCAATTGCCGGGAAAGCTTTACCGCCGTACCGACAACCGCTTCTCCGACTCGTGGCAATACGCCGACATGAGCAATGGCGCTTATTATATGATCGAGAGGCTTCATACGCATGCGGCCTTCCTCGGACAAAAGGACGAGGCGCTGCTGAAGAAGGTCGACAGCCTGCTCTATGAGAGTGTCCCCGGGAAGATCCTCAAAAAGACACCCATCTCTCGCAACGGCTGCCGGGGTTTCGATATCACCGCCCGCACTCGCCGCGGCGACATTCAACGCTATAACATCCTCGTGACTCCCCATGAGGTCTGGGTGTTCAAGATGAGCGGCACCAATAATTATGTAGAGGGACCGGAGGCCGAACAGTTCTTCGGCTCCATCAACGTCCGGCATAATCCCGCCGCCGGCTGGACCGGCTTTACCCCGGCCAGGGGCGGATTCACCATCCGCTGGCCACGTACTCCGGCGGAAAGCAGGGAAGTCCCCGAACCCGACGGTGTCGCCCGCTGGGAATACGAGGCCGCAGACTCCCTCACCGGCGACTCCTATCTGCTCTGGCGATCCACCATCCAGAACTATCGCTTTATGGAGGAGGATACCGCCGACCTCGGCCTCATGGAACAAAGTTTCCGCAGCTCGGAATATATCGACCGCTGTCTCAGCCGCCGCCCCGGCCGGTTCGACAACCATGCCTGTATCGACGCTACATATCAGGCCAGGGACGGTTCCTTTATCCGTGCCAAATTCATTTTGCATGGCGCCGATTATTATGTGCTGGCCGCCCATAGCCGCGGCAAGGAAAAGAACTTTACCGGCTTCTTCGGCTCCTTCACCTTTACGCCCTATAAATACCCTCATTTCCGGAACTATGTCGACAGCTTCCTCCATATCAGCGTCACGACCCCCATGGTCCCCGACGTCGATGCAGGCATGCGCCGGATCGTAGAACGGGCCAGCAGCCAGGAGTTCCTCAATTCCATTCCGGATTATAACAATTACTGGCCCCGTCCCAAGACCGCCCTTTTCCAGGACGACTCCACCGGCGAAGCCGTCTTTGTCTCCGTCGAATCTTTCCCCAAATATTATTACCCCAAAGATACCGCCTCCTTCTGGCAGGAAGAGACCAGCGAAAAGCGGCTCCGCGATCTCGTCGTCAGCGGAAAGCACCCCTACCGGGACGGCGACCGGTTCGGGTACCGCTACACGCTCACGGATACCAATACTACGAGGAAGATTGACATCTGGCTATTCCTGGATGATAATCACCTGTTCCGCGTCGTATCCCTCACCGATTCGTTGCAGGACTCCAGCGAATTCATCGACCGTTTTTACAGCACCCTCAAACCCATCGGCCTTTCCTCGTCCGGCCCCTCCGTCTTCGCCAGCAAGCTGGACACCTTCTTTCACGACTTCTATAGCAACGATTCGGCGGTCGCCAAAAAAGCCAAAGAAGCGATCCCCAACGTCTACTTCGGTCCCGCCGGCGTTCCCGCCCTGCTGAACGTCATCGATAACCTGCCCTATAACGACAAAGATTATTTTGAGACGAAAACAAAATTCATCAACGAGCTGGGCTTTATCAAAGACTCCGCCGCTATCCCTGCCGTAGTGGCGGGTCTCGAACAGATCTACCGGAAGGCTGGGGACACCAGCATCCTGCAGAATGCCGTCTTCAAGGCCCTGGCCCGCCACAAGACAAAGGCCGCCTACCAGTTGCTCGCCAAACTGATGATCCAGGACCCGCCGGTTTTCGACAACAGCACCGATTATAGTTATCTGTTCCGCGATATCGGCGACTCCCTCGCCCTGGCCCGCACGCTCTTCCCCGGGCTCATGCAGCTGGCCGCGGTGGACGACTATAAACCCAATATCCAGTCGCTTCTCGCCGACCTGGTCGACAGCAGCTATTTGCAGGCCGCCGACTACGAACCCTGGTTCAGCCAGATCTATTTCGACGCCAGGATCGCCTGGAAAAAACAGGAAGGAAAGGACGAAAAGAAACTACAGAAAAAAGCAGACGACAACGACGATAACGATGCCGATGATGACGGCAATTCCGGTAATGAGCTGGACGACTACGCCATCCTGCTGCTGCCTTTCTATGGCCGGAACCCCGCCATCCCGCATTTCTTCGACAGGTTGCTGCAAAGCCGCGATCCCGGATTGCGGTTGTCTACGACCCTGCTGCTCATACGGCATCATCGCAATGTTCCGGATTCGATCTTGCAGGCGCTCGCTGCCGGCGACGTTACCCGCGGCGCACTCTACCAGGGACTCGCAGATATCGGCCAGCTGGACCTGTTTCCGCGTAAATACAGGAACCAGGAATCGATCGCCCGCAGCCTGCTGGTGGCCAGCCATGGCACGGATGATTTCGCCGGTATCGTCCTGGTGGACAAAAGCCCTGCGCAATTCAAACAAACCAAAGGAACGGTCTATTTCTTCAAGTATAAGATCAACAAGGAAGACTCCTGGCAGATGGGCCTTAGCGGCATCCAGCCCGAAAACCGCAAAGACATCAGCACCGATGGCTCGCTGGTGATCCTCACCGGTAAGAAGCTGCATTCCGATATCCCCGAGATCCAGCAATTCCAGGAACAATGGCGCCGCGTGGTGCTGTCGCGCCGTAAAAGCGCCGCCTCCTTTTTCCAGGACAACGACTATGGCATCCGCCAGGACGAAGACTAGCCTCCGACCTGCGGTATCGCGGCGATCAGCCGCTTGGTATATTCGATCCGCGGATGACCATAGACGTCCGCCGCATTCCCCGACTCCTCGATCTTCCCTCGGTTCATCACCAGGATGCGGTCGCTGATATACCGGATCACGGAAAGATCATGCGAGATGAACACCACCGTAAACCCGAACGCCGCCTTCAGATCGTTCAGCAGATTCAGCACCTGCGCCTGCACGCTCACATCCAACGCCGACACCGATTCGTCCGCTACGATAAAAGACGGCCGCAACGCCAGGGCACGCGCAATGACGATCCGCTGCCGCTGTCCACCGGAGAACTCATGCGGCCAGCGATCATAATGTTCCGGTCTCAGGCTCACTTTTTCCAACAGCGCGATCACCTCCTCCTTCCGCTGGCTGTAAGACCCGCCGATCCCATGCACTTTCATCGTTTCGGCAATCGCCGAGCCCACGGTCAACCGCGGATTCAACGATGAATAAGGGTCCTGGAAGATCAGTTGCATCCGGCTCCGCAGCTTCTTCAGCTCGGGCCCCGCCGCCGGCAGCTCCTTCCCCTCGAAAAGGATGCGCCCACCCGTTGGTTCCACCAGCCGCAGCAAGGCCCTGCCCATCGTCGTCTTGCCGCAACCCGATTCTCCTACCAGTCCGAGCGTCTCGCCTTCGAACACCTCGAAGCTGACCCCGTCCACCGCCTTTGTATATTGTAAGACCTTTCCAAAAAATGTCTTTTTCGCGGGATACCATACCCGCAGATCTTCGACCTTGATCAATACCCGATCCCCCGCCAGTGTCGCCGCCTCCCGATCCCCCGCCAGTGCCGCCGCTTCCCTGTCCCCCGCCAGTGCCGTCGCTTCCCGGCCCCCCGCCTGTCCCGTCGCCTCCCGGCCCTCCGCCTGTCCCGCCGCCTCGCGCCCCTCCAGATAATCACTGACCACCGGCAGCCGCTCCCCCTTGACATGCAAAGCCGGGCGGCAATTCAATAACCCCTTGGTATAAGGATGCCGCGGATGATCGAACAGCTGCTGCACCGGTCCCTCTTCGACCACCATGCCTTTGTAAAGGACCAGCGCCCGGTCCGCGATCTCTGCAACCACACCGAGATCATGCGTGATAAAGATCACTCCCATATCCTCTGACTGCTGAAGCTGCCGGATCAATTCCAGGATTGTCTTCTGGACCGTCACATCCAGCGCCGTGGTGGGCTCGTCACAGATCAGCAGACTCGGCCGGCTGCTCATCGCCATCGCGATCATTACCCGCTGCTTTTGCCCGCCGCTAAGTTGATGCGGCCACCGGTCGTACATCCCCGCAGGATCGGGTAATTGCACCCGTTCGAACAAGGCGATCGTCCGTTGCCGCGCCTCGGCTGCCGGGATATCCCGGTGATGCGCCCGGATAGCTTCCGCCACCTGGTCCCCGCATGTAAATACCGGATTCAAGGACGTCATCGGTTCCTGGAAGATCATCGCGATCTCGGAACCCCGTATCTTCCGCAAGGCATCGGCATCCTGCTTCAGAAGATCGACCACACGTCCATCCCTACCCGTAAAAAGGATCTCGCCCGACACATAACGCGCCGGCGGCGAAGGCAGCAGCTGCAGCACGGAAAGCGATGTAATGGATTTGCCCGAGCCCGATTCGCCCACCAGGGCCACGATCTCGCCGCGTCGCACCCGGAGACTGAGATCGGTGACGCCCGGCGTCAGTTGCCCCTCACTTTCAAAGCTGATTCCCAGATGTTGAATAGATAATAGGTCCGACATAGTGGACCTAAAAATAGGGATTCTAATTATGCGGCGAGCTTATCTTTTGGATATTCGTCACGACATCGGAGTCCGACGGCATATTGTAGGGAAAGATAGCGCAGGTATGATAGATGGTGTTGGCTTCGGGGTCCGGCCCGTTGAGCGTAAACGTGAACGTGTCGCCCACAGATAGATTGGCCTGCTGGAAATGTACCCAGTTCCTGACCATGAATACATTGGCAAAGGTGGTATGCGTCGCCGTATCGGTCCAGGAAGGGAGCGCTACAGTACTGTCGGTAGTAGGCCCGCTCAGTAATCGGACGACATCGTGGCCGCACCCGGGATTCTCGACCAGTTCTCCGGTGACACCGGAGATTCCCGGCGATGTGCTCGAACGCCGGCAGGCAGCGGCGGTCACGATGATCATAAACAATAATGTCATCGGCAAAAATAATCGCTGTATCATAAAGTGAATTTGTCAGGGTATCGGTTGGACGCCCGTAACCGTATTCCACACAGGCGGCAGGGCAATATAGATCTCGCATTGCATACAGGTCTGCACGTCCAGGCTGTCATTCAGCAGAAAACTGAACTTATCTCCCCGTTTCAGCCCATACCTGGCAAAAGTACACCGGTTGCTTACCGAAAATACGTTCGTGTAAGTACTATCGCCGTTACGCCACAACGCCATTATTTTGGAGGAATCGATGTTCCCGGAGATCAGCTGGATGGCATAATTCTCACACGGCCCGGTGATCACCAGCTTTCCAACGAGTCTTTCCGGCGGTAGATGTT
>DASZOW010000466.1:0-1651 GCA_035550615.1 Puia sp. | reverse complement strand
ATCTCCGTACCACAGGAAGTGGCGCTCGTAGGCTTTACCAACTCGATCTCCGCAGACATCTTTCACCCCTCCCTGACCTCGGTAGTGCAGCCCGCCATGGAGATGGGCCAGACGGCCACAGACCTGCTCATCCAACTCATCGAAAGCAAAAGACCGGTTACCGAATTCAAAAAACGTATCCTCGAAACGGAACTGAAGATCCGCGATTCGAGCATCCGACTCACCTGACCGGGTCGCCGAAACAACGCCTGCCTGCCTCAATAGGCCGCCGTAAACCGCTGCCGGATATGCCGCGGATGCTCGACCTCGTCCACGATCGCCACCGCAAGGTCCTCTACCGACAACACGCTCTTCCCTTTCGCATCGAACACCGGGCTATCGAGCCCCACGCGGTAATGTCCCTTCCGGACACCGGCCGTATCATGATTCATCAGGATGGCCGGACTGAAAAAGGTCCACTCCAACTCCTTCTCCTGCCGGATCTCATTCAGGAAGTCCCTCGCTGCGCTGGCGCCACGTTTATACTCGTCCGGGAATTGCGGCGTATCGATGAGTTGCAGACCTGGCTTTATTTCCAGGCTTCCCGCCCCGCCGATAACGATCAGTCTTTTGACGCCGGATCTTTTGACGCCGGCCAGGATAGCCCGCGATGCGATCATAAAATCTTCGTAGATCCTTGGATTCGTCCACCCGGAGTTATAAGCGCTGACAACGACATCATTTCCCTTGACGGCACTGGCTACCTGCTCCACATCCATGACATTGGCGGCCACCGGACGGACCAGGGCGCCGGTTAAAGCTAGTTTTTCGGGATGACGCGCAATGGCCGTGACCGTATGCCCGCGGTCGGCAAATTCCCGGAGAAGCGCTGTACCTACAAAGCCGGTGGCTCCGATTAATGCTACTTTCATGATTCTGGTAATTAAGTTACTTTTGGAGAGTAAAGGTAGCGGGAAACGCCACCCGGCCCAAGAAGGCACTCCCCGGGAACCCAGTTACATCAAAGAAACTATTATTGTCAATCAATCGCATAGCATGCAAAATAAATCCGGAAAAATTATCGGCATCGGCGACGGACGCACCCTCGACACCGGTAACTGCCCCGTACGGCATGTCCTGGACCGTATCGGCGACAAATGGTCCACCCTCGTGATCCTGATACTGGGAGACAACGGCATAATGCGGTTCAATGAGATCAGTCAGACCATCGGCGATATCTCCCAGAAGATGCTGACCACCACCCTGCGAAATCTGGAAGCAGACGGGCTCATATCCCGGAAAATGTACCCACAAATTCCGCCCCGCGTGGAATATGAGCTTACGGAACTGGGTAAAGGGCTGCTACCGCTTATCCGCGCCCTCGAAGCCTGGGCGGACGAGAATTTTCAAACGATAAAAAAGAATAGAAAACGATATGCCGCCAAACTCCCGGCCACGAGATAACCGCGCTAAAGATCCACTCGCAAAAGCGCTACGGCCTGACGTGGTAACCGCACAGCAATGGAAACCTGCCCGTTCCTGACCGCCAAAGCCCGCGGCGAACCTGTCGTCTGTAATTTCCCCGCGGCCTCGAGCAGCTGGTATTGTGTCACCGTCGGCGCCTGCGGCGATCCCATTTTCTTCCAGGCCGTATAGGCATTGCTGTGATCTC